>DAOUTT010000107.1 GCA_030668545.1 Anaerolineales bacterium
CGGGGCTATATTTGCGCCTCCGCTTGGCCATGCCTGCACTCCTCTCATGAACATGATAGCTTCCCTTAGCTATCTGTCCAAGATTTGGGGTGCACTTCAAAATGGTCCCCTGCAGCCCCCAAGGGGGGCGAACGGGGGGGAAAGAAAAGTTGCAGCAACACTCGGCACCAACATCATAATTGGCGTTGTGAACAATTCGTATATTCTTCTCACGCATTGCCCCCTCACCCCCTGACAACGATCGATTCGGCTTTAAGTTTCGAAGGGACGTTTCTAAGGAACACTTGGCAGTGCTCATGGGATGTACATTGTGGTCGTTCCCACACTGGTAAGGGGTTGTCGTTTTTATGTGGAGCTGGGTACCGAAAATCCGCTTTGTCATCCACGCAATTTGGAGGAGACACTTTTATTCTGATACCCACGGCTGATCAGAACAGAAGCTGATAGAAGCTGCACCCCTCCAGGCTATAACGCCAATTCCAAAGGAGCGCATATGTAGACTTTTATGACCTGCTATGGTATGTTTTGGAAATATTTAATTTGGAGGAAACATGGGAAAACGGGAAGAAATTCGCGAAAAACGTCAGCATGAACAACGGAGGAATCTTGTCGTTGGCACGCTTGTAATAGCAGGGGTCGTTATCCTCATCACAGCAATGGTTATCTTACGTTCCCAAGCCCAGATCCAGAGCATCATCACTCCAGCGGCTTTTGATTTCCCACAGAGTGAGGGGATGGCAATGGGGGATCCTGATGCGCCAGTGGTCATCGAGGAATTCTCTGATTTCCAATGTCCGGCCTGTCAGTTCTTCCACGAAGAAACACTTGAGCAGGTCGTCGATGAGTATGTCAGGACAGGGGATGTTTATTACATCTTCCGACCTTTCCCATTCATCGGTAAAGAATCGCAGGTAGCGGCTCTCGGAGGCTACTGCGCTGCGGAACAAGGGCTCTTCTGGGAATATTCCAATATCGTCTTTGCCAATCAGATCGGTGAGAACGCGGGAAGTTTTACCTCCGCGCGATTGGAAGCGATGGCGGATATCATCGGTTTGGATGCCGACTTCGCGAAATGTTTGTCTGAAGGACGCTATCAAGACCTGGTTGACGCTGATTTTCAAGCTGCTCAGGACGCGGGGGTCGATTCAACACCCAGCTTTCTTATCAATGGTGTGCTTTTATCCGGCGCTCTTCCATTTGAAACTTACCAGGGCTATATCGAACAAGCTCTCTTAGAGAATTAAGTTCCAACCCTCAGAAAGACCGAGCGGGTGCCCGGTATTATACCGGCACCCGCTTCTTGGATTAAATTCACAGGTCGGATAGCTAGCGCAATTCCACGTGCGGCTTGATCATCCTCCGGTACTACTTCCCACTACATCAAACCGAAGTATCGCAGGACGACTACCGCCAACGGTGTGATTACGAGTGCTGGCAAGATATTCGCTGTTCGTATCGGTCGCAACTCTAGCAGAGTCCCTATCGCCAAACCGATAAGAAGCACCCCGCCCACGACCGACAGCTCTGCCAGCATCACTGGATCGAAAAAACCCTCGATGTAAGCCGCGGCCAGTGTCAAGCCCCCCTGGTAAAAGAGGATGATCACCGTCGAGAACAACACTCCAATGCCAAAGCTAGACGCCAGCGCAAGAGATGCAAAACCATCCATAACCGACTTGATTGCCAGCAATTCGTAATTTCCCGTCAGACCATCCTGTAGCGACCCCAGGATTGTCATCGGGCCAACGCAGAAGAGCAGGCTGGCGGAGACAAAGCCGCGGATAAAACGACTGCTCTGCGTGACCTCCCCCGAACCACTAGCGAAACGTTTCTCCAGATAGGCGCCCAGCGACTTCAAACGCGCTTCCAGACGCCACCATTCCCCGAGCATCACGCCGATGAGCAACCCGATCAGAGGCAGAAGGATGTTCTCCCCCTCTACGCTAGTACCGCGGATGAATAACTCGGCGCCGATCGCGAGCGTAAAGACCCCCAATACGTTGATCACACCCTCACGAATCCGCTCAGGAAAACGGGCGCCGAATAGAAGCCCGGCGGCGCTGCCGATCAGAACCGTGACAATGTTAATCCATGTCCCGGTCATCATTCTCTCGATTTAGCGATCGTGGGTTTTTCTACACCCGCGTTCTCGTTTTCCCAGAGGGAGAGCACGAAGCAAAGGCTGGAGAGTCGGTTCAAGTACGGCAATATGGTCGGGTTGGAGAGCTTGCTCTCGTGATCGAGCCGCACGACTTGCCGCTCGGCACGGCGCACAACCGTCCTTGCACAGTCCAGAGCGGCGGCTGGAAGCGAATCCCCGGGCAGAATAAAATCTTTCGGCATATTTACACGGTCACCGAAAGATTGCACCTGTTCCTCGATCCAGGCAAGTCGTGCTGCCTCAAGACGTTGAAACTGCTCCTCCTCTCCAGGAACAGCGGCAAGCTCTACCATGATCGTGTAGAGATCTTTTTGTACTTCATGGATCACGGAAGTCGTTTCCTCAGAAAGCGCGGTCGCTCGAGATAATCCAAGTGCTGCTGAGGCTTCATCGACCGTCCCGAAGGCGGTCGGGCGCAGGTGATATTTGGGTACTCGCTCGCTGCCGAGTAAGCCAGTTGATCCGTCATCCCCTTCACCAGAGTAATAATCAGGCATACCCTGATTATAGATCGCTTTGAGATTGGGGCACACCTGACATATAATCCAAATATCGAGCGTGAAGGGGGAACATTGAGGGGGTTTAACCTGGTTCGCAAATGGAGCACCTTCCTGGCCGGCTTGCTAATGGGCTTGGCATCGACAGGACTAATTCTGCTTCTCATCCACCAACCTAGACAATACCCTATTGAACTCCTACCACCGCCAACCCCGGGTCCGTTGTCCATCCATGTTGCTGGCGCTGCTGAACGCCCGGGTGTTTATCTCCTGCCATACGGCTCGATCGTTCAGGATGCACTCGATGCAGCCGGTGGACCGACGTCCAGCGCTGATCTCGACCGAATCAACCTGGCGGTTGACCTCGAGGATGGTCAGCGGGTCTACGTACCGCAGATGACCGTTTCGGGACCTTCAAAGGGTGAGGAAGTCCACCCCTCCGAGATCGACCCTGAGCTGATGATCAATATCAATACCGCAGGCGCCGCGGAACTCGAGCTGCTCCCGGGGATTGGGCCCAGCCTGGCGAAGGAGATCATGGATCATCGCTCGGCCAATGGTCTCTTCAACACAGCCGACGATCTGCTCGCCGTATCGGGGATAGGTCCAGCGAAAGTGGAGCAAATACGAGACTTGATAACCTTTCAGTGACTCCGCTCGGGTTTACAGGCGCAGACCTTGTAGGCATTATTGCCTAAGCAGATAGAAGCATTCGACTATAACGAGAACTCAATATTGGTATTCAATTCGTCGCATCGCCAAATCCAGTGAGAACATAAGGAACTGATATCATGACCTTATTGCTTTCTTCTCTGGCAGTTTTCTTCGCAGTGATCGCGGCGTTCACGCCATTACTACCAGGCTTCATCCCCCGCATCGATGTGCTGACGCTCTATCGGATGCGTCGGTAGCTCTAATTACTAATGTGATCGTGGCAAGATGATCGAGTACATATCCAGCAGGTGCTAATTCATTGACTGGTGCCTGCATAGGCTCATGAAGTGGAGTGCAAGGGGCGATGCTCCAATGGGTCAATAGGCCAACGAGTCGACACGTCGGCGAGTAGGATCAGTCAACAAGTCATCGAGTTGAATGAACCACAATTGACCTATTGACTTTGTAGCTCATACACCATGGAAGGTAGACTAACTGCCTCACTCAGCGTGAAGTAACCCAACGCTGTTCAGGTAATTAGAAATAATTGTCGCCGCGAAATCATGTCCGGCTACATTCCAATGACCATCGTTAGGATAGTAAAGCATCTCGCCCTCGACTGCCTTTTCTTGGAAAGGAGGGAGTAGGTTAATGTAGTAAATGCCGTGCTCCACACAGAAGTCTTTCAGCTGTCGCTCAACGTCGTCCAATTGAGCCACTCCGACATCCGTCATAACGCTCTTCAGGTAAGGCCAATAGACATGCTCGCGGTTAGGGATGAACACGACGACAAGTGAGGCATCGTGTTCAGCTGAGAGGTCCAATGCCTCTAGAAGAGCGGCTTTCGTTAATTCCCATCCGCGTACGACATCCTGCTTTGCGGGGTCCGTCGTCTCCCAAGCGTATAGCCCATATCGCATTTTCATCTCACCATCGTCATAAACTCCGTCTCCCGAATCCGGGAGGAGGAAAAGTTCAGTGTTGATCAACGCAGCCAAAAGCTGAAAGGTTCTTAAGCTCCATGGAAAGGGCAATTCATTCCCTGCGGCAGCACCTTCCGGAGCCCATTCAAGGTAATTCGTCTCGCCTGAGGAGAGGAAGGATTCTGCACCGACGCTTTCGGGCAGGTCATTACCGAAGAAAGCCCAGATCCAGAGATTGGTTTGGAGCGGGATGGCATAACGTCTGATGGTGATGGGGTAAACGTGTGAGTTCCACCCCGCCCAACCGAGGTTGGCAACCCTCTTACCACTGATTACCTCCAGTCGGCTTGGCCAGCTTTCATCCATCTCGACGCCGAAACCGAAGGTGAATGAGTCGCCGATGGCCGCGATATCGAAGGTGCCCTCAAAGGGTTCATCGCGTAGGCCGTCATCGTTTGTTTGCACGGTGAAGCTGAACTCTGGGTGTCCCGAAATGTGAGAATTCTGGTTGGGCTTGAGGCCAAGGAGCAATTCGGGATCCGGCTCCCAAAGTTCTTCCAGTTTTTGTGTAAGTGTGAAGCGGCTGGGCACAGGGATGATGCGCAGTGCGATTTCAAGGAATGCGAAGGCAAGCAAGATGCCGAAGATGATGAACATGACCCGTGAGATTACAAAGCGGAATGGCGAATACTGGGTGGTATCTGAAGACATGATAGACGCAGCAGCCTTTTAACCTTTCCGGACTATAAAGTCATCGATGTACAAGGTGTCAATGCCGCTTTTGCTGAACGTGTTCAGTGCATTCTCCGGGGTAGTCACAATGGGTTCTCCACGGAGGTTGAACGAGGTATTCAGCAGAATTGGGATCCCAGTCTCATCTCCAAAGCGTTCGACCACTCGGTAATAGCGGGGATTCCATTCCCTCCGGATCGTCTGGAGACGCCCTGAGCCGCCTTCGTGGGTTACCGCTGGGAGCAAGGGCTGCTTTTCCTCTACAACAGGGAATACCATAAGCATGTAGCGGAATGGATAGTGGCGATGTGGTTCCGTCAGCCCCGAATAGAATTCAGGCGCGCGCTCCTCAAGCACCACCGGAGCGAAGGGTCGGAAAGGCTCCCTGAACTTTATCTTGGTGTTAACAATGTCTTTCATATCTGCGCGTCGTGGGTCGGCTAGGATAGACCGGTTTCCGAGAGCGCGGGGTCCCCACTCGAAGCGACCTTGATATACGGCGATCACCTTCCCCTCCAACAGGTCCTCCAGCATCAACCCTGTTAGGGCCTCCTCGTCACTCTCCCTCTGGTATTGAACGGAGGCTCTCTCTAGGCATGCATGAACCTCATCCGTGGAATATCCTTTCCCCCAGTAACTATGCTCCTGAACGAATTTGCGCGGTTCACCGAGTAGTATGTGATAGGCATAAAGCGCTGCTCCAAGTGCGCCACCCGAATCGCCGGCTGCGGGTTGTATCCAGACCTCCTCAAAGGGTGTCTCCCGGAGGATCCTTCCATTGGCAACGCTATTGAGTGCAACACCGCCTGCCATGCATAGGTGTTTTAGCCCTGTACTCTCCTGGATGTGCCGGGCCATTTTGAGCAGCGTTTCTTCTGTAACACGCTGCACACTGGCTGCGATGTCGGCATAGTACTGGTTTTGTTGCGCCGTTTCGTCATCCCACTGCGGATGGTCCTTCTTAGGGTGGGTCGTCGGCGTGTAAAAGATGGAATCGTGGATCCTCCGAGTGCCGAAAAGATCCTCGAATCGTTTGTTGAAGGTTTCCGAGGAAGAGTGATGGTAGGCGAAGTAATCCATGTTGAGCTGGAAGCTTCCGTCATCCGCCACATCGATTAACTTATAAACATCCTCCATCCGGTTAGGGCGTCCATAGGGCGCCATGCCCATCACCTTGTACTCACCATTATTGACCCGGAAGCCAAGGAACGCAGTGAATGTGGAGTATAAAAGTCCGAGGGAGTGTGGAAAGCGGGTTTCATTAAACAGGGCGATCTCGTTGCTACCAGTGCCGTCCCAATCGGCGCAGCCCCTGCCTATTGTGGTGGTCGTCCATTCTCCGACGCCATCAATAGTAAGAATAGCGGCTTCGTGATAGGGAGAAGCGAAGAACGTGCTGGCCGCGTGAGAGAGGTGATGCTCCACGAAGAGCACTTTCTCTTGCGGTACGGCAAGATATTTCGCAAGGGCGTCTTTAATCCATAGCTTCTCGTCGAACCAGGCGATCATCGCCTCGCCGAAGGTCTTCCATGAGTTTGGGAATGAGCCTAAGGTGGACATGAGTATGCGTTCAAACTTGAGCAGCGGTTTCTCGTAAAAGACCACGTAATCCAGGTCCTGGCCAGTAATCCCTGCTTGATGGAGACAGAATTCGATAGCGGAAGCGGGAAAGCTGTAATCATGTTTCACGCGGCTGAAGCGCTCTTCCTCGGCGGCAGCGACAAGATAGCCGTCCTTGAGAAGGGCGGCCGCGGAGTCATGATAGAAGCATGAGACGCCAAGGATGTGCATCAGAACTGCCTCTTCGCTTCCTCCATGTCTGGGCTGAACGTATTACGTTCGGTCCAATGGGAGGAGGAGGAAGTTGTGCGAGTTCGGAGAGGATCGCTGAGTAGGCGGACCATGAGGCCCCAGGGTGTGAGAACGATGAAGTAAAAAGCTGCCAGAAGCAGGCGTCCCTGGTAGTTCCCCATTTCGGCAGCGAAGGACTTCCAACCCTCCCAGGATGACCGCCACCAAGAACCTTCTCTTTTTTTCTTGGGTTTGGGCTCGCCTGCCGGTTTGGGTCCGGTGCGGATGCGGGTCAAGAAGCCAGCCAGGATGGCAGCCACGGTCACCCAAATGAGGACCGATTGCCATTTTCCCAGATCAGGACTAGTAAGCAGTGCCAGGATCCAGAGC
>DAOUTT010000030.1 GCA_030668545.1 Anaerolineales bacterium
CCGAAATTGGCATTGATCACGCATTGATCGTAGGCGTTGTTCACAGGGTTCAGCGAGAAGGCCACCCCGGAAACCGCTGATGCGATCTGTTTTTGGATCACTACGGCGATCTTGGGGTCAAGGGGGTCAAACCCGCCCTGCTGCTTATAAGCGACCACGCGTTCATCCAATGCGGATGCAAAACAGGTCTTGATGGCGGGTTCAAGCTGATTAACTGTCACACCTAATACGGTTTCATAAATTCCAGCAAAAGAGGCACCTTCGAGGTCTTCTTCAGGAGAGGAGGAGCGGACTGCCATGAGGATGATGCCTTCCGACTGGAGATAATCATAGATTTCTGTGAGCGTTTTTTTCTGCTCTACTGAAAATACCAATGCCTGACAGAAGTCTTTCACGTCTTTGCTCACAGATACCCTTTCGTCATCGCTAGCCTGCACAAAGGCCTGCCATTCCGATGAGGACTTGAGCTGCTCCATCCAGGGTTTAAAAAACTCAGTTGCCAGCAATGCTGCTGGAGGTACATTAAATCCCTGCTTTTTCGAAGTAATTAACGACAGCCCTTTACCGCCAACTTGATCAAGCGTGGGAAGTGATTCATCTTTGAATGTGTAATATTGTGCCATGCCCTGAATTCTCCTCTAGTTATTATAAAAATATTATCTCTTATTACAATCTCAAGTGCGTCGGATTTCGACGGTGCTGTTGTAGTCGATTACACGCCTGGCCGTGAAGTCACTTACAGAGTGGAGTTGAGATTAACACGACCGGGGAAGTGCGATGAGATTTGTCGTGGTATTCAGAAAGTGCTGATCGCCATCGGGGTAGTCGTGCTGCCCTAGATCTTCTGGCAACAAAAATAAGTGCCCACTTCACAAGGCACCCAATCAGATTGGAATAAAGGGATCGGAACTACCTTCCTTAGCATAATTATCCAACACCTTTTGGACATTTTAATTATTAAACCATAAGGGGCTACCCTTTTAGGACAGCCCCATTTATATAACGGCATGAAGGATGGTTTATCAGATCATCACTTTCTGTGTGACCATTAGACACATGGCTCCCATGACGATGACCGTCCCCAGGAGAAGGAGGGAGATGAGGAAGCGCTGTGCCGGTGTCATCCCCAGAAAATAACCTCGTCTGGGTCCAACATCTTCCACTTCAAACGCGGGTTCCGCCGGCGCTTCAAACATGGAACCATCTTCTTCTTCATCTATTCCACGCAGATCATCAAACATCATTCACCTCCTGCAGGTCAGTCTTTCTCCACTGATCCTGCCAGTTATTTCTGCTTGCTATTCAATCCTCAGTTCAGTGTAGCCAAATCCTTGTTCATGTCAACGGGGCGGATTCGCATGTCCTCCCCGCCTAATATCATGACCTCCCCGGCAGCAAGAGCAATCCTCAATCTGCAATTTGTTGTTAGCCCTTGAAGCACCCCCGTTAACTCCATATCCGCACCGGAAATCTTTACAGGCTGACCTCGAAAAGCAAGGACGCCTTCAAATGCGGAATGCAACTGCTCTGAATCCAACATGCTAAGCCAACTCCCGATCCGCCCAACGATATCCACCAACAATCCAATCCGGCTTACTTTCCCTTCAATCCCCTCTTCCACACAAGCGGCTGGATAATCGACATCTTTCCTGTCGGGGACGGATTTAGGGCTCACGTTTACACCGATCCCCAGGACAGCATATTCAAGATCTTCCCCCATCCAAATGCCCTCCGTGAGCACTCCTGCGACCTTGCCACCCGAAGTGATTACGTCGTTGGGCCATTTTATCCACGCTTCCAAACCGAGCGTCGCTAAAGATTCTACGACTGCCAGCGCACCGAGCATATTCAGTCTTGCTAGCGCCGCCTGGGTGATATCTTCTGGCCTCAAGATCAAGCTGAGCGCCAGGGCACTTCGAGGGGGTGTTGACCAACTTCGTTGAAAACGACCCCGGCCAGCAGTTTGTTCATCGGCAACAACCAACGTGCCGTGTACTGCACCTTCCTGAGCCAGTTCCTGCGCTCGATCGTTTGTAGAAGCAACCGTCTTATAGAAATAAAGCGGTTCTCCAAGACCTCTTACCGGCAGACTCGACTTCAGACGCTTTTCGCTGAACATGATTGGATTGTACTCGTCCATGCACAATTCGTGCCACAGGACAATCTCCTCGGGACAATCGCAGCAAGTGACTGGACCGCCAAATTACGATGATAATCCTCGATTTACACGCATACTTACGTCAGGATGCATAGACTTTCACGAGCAAATTCACTTTTTCTTAGGGATTGACTCTGCTACAATCGAAGGGTCACCCACATGAAGCACCTTTGGGCTCCCTGGCGTATGGAATATATTCAAGAAGACTCCCATGTAGAGGGCTGTCTGTTTTGCAGCCTACTTGCTCAGGAAGATGGTCCTGGCAATCTCATCCTTTATCGCGGTAATAAAGTATTCGTCGTGCTCAACCGCTATCCATATACCAACGGTCATATGATGGTCGTTCCCTTTATGCACAAACCTTCTCTGGAAGGTCTTGACGACAAGACGCTGCTTGAGATGATCTCTCTCGCCAGCGAGGCTTTAGGCGTGCTCCGTGATGCCTACAACGCGGATGGCTTTAACCTTGGCGCAAATATTGGCGAAGCCGCGGGCGCCGGCGTTAAAGAGCATGTCCACCTTCATATTGTCCCCCGTTGGACAGGAGATACGAACTTCATGGCGACAACAGCAGAAACTCGCGTCCTGCCCGAGGCCCTCGAAGTGACCTATCAGACCCTTCTTGGACTCTGGCTATCACGATTCGACAACGGATAAGCAATCCACGATAAGGACCCATCACCCACCCACATCACATCATATAAAAGAGGATCAACATGACCAATAACGTAAGAGAACCGGTAATACTCAGCGCTGCCAGAACACCTAGTGGACGTTTTCAGGGCGCACTCAGCCCCCTCAGTGCCACCCAACTTGGCGCTGCCGTGATCAAGGCGGCAATAGAACGCGCCGGCTTGAAGAACCTGGAGGACATCGACGAAACCCTGATGGGCAATGTTGTCTCCGCTGGTCTCGGGCAAGCACCTGCACGCCAAGCATCCATTTCCGCAGGTATCCCGCCCACGGTCGGTGCGACGACTGTGAATAAGGTCTGCGGTTCAGGGCTGAAGACAGGAATGATGGCCTCTCAGGCTATTAAAGCCGGAGACGGCGATCTTTTCGTCTGTGGTGGAATGGAGAGCATGAGCAAAGCTCCGTTTCTCGTCTGGGCGCGTGGAGGAGAGCTGCGTTACGGGCATGGGCAGATGACGGATGCTCTACTCTTGGACGGGCTCTGGGATTCGTTTGAAGATTGGGCCATGGGCATGGCTGCGGAATGGGTCGCCGACGAATACAAGGTCACACGCGAGGCGATGGATCAATGGGCGCTCGACAGCCATTTGAAGGCGATCAAAGCGATGGATGAAGGCAAATTAAAAGCCGAAATCGTCCCGATAGAGGTGCCCGGCCGTAAGGGGAAAATCACCCTGTTTGAGGAGGACGAAACCCCACGTCGTGATACCTCACTCGAGATGTTAGCAAAACTCAGACCCGCCTTTACAGCGGATGGGAGAGTGACCGCGGGGAATTCCCCCGGCCTTAATGACGGTGCTGCAGCAGTGATCATCGCCAGCCGTGAAAAGGCGGATGCTCTAGGAATTAAGCCGATGGCTCGCGTCGTGGGTTACGCGCAGGCAGCCGTTCCCCCGAAGGAATTGTTTACAGCGCCTGCTTTCGCCGTCCCCAAGCTGCTGGAGAAGGTCGGTTGGTCTCTACAGGATATCGATCTGATCGAACTCAATGAAGCCTTTGCTGCCCAGGTTCTCGCTAACGGTTACGCTCTCGCTGATATCGGCTGGGATTGGGATAAAGTAAATGTGCACGGCGGCGCAGTCGCCCTCGGCCACCCTATCGGAGCGTCGGGCGCAAGGGTACTCACAACATTGCTCTATGCACTTCTAGATCGCGGCGGCAAGCGCGGCATCGCTTCCCTGTGTCTTGGAGGCGGTGAAGCTGTCGCCATGGCCGTCGAGATGGAATGAACGATCCTGAGTTTGCCAACTGTGAGTACCACTGAAAAAGAAGCAAACGGAGCTGGTCCTGTAATATTTAGCACCTTCTTGAAAAAAACGGACTCAGAGGAGTGAATCGATGGATGTAAAAAAAATACTGGTTGTTGGTGCGGGAACAATGGGCAACGGCATCGCCCAAACCGCCTCGATCTCCGGCTACGACGTCACCATGACGGATGTCTCACCCGAGATCCTGGAGCGCGCAACAGCTGTGATCGCAAAATCAGTCGAGAAATTAGCCACCAAGGGAGTAATCGACGAAACCCAGAAAGAGGCTGCCCTGCAGATAGCCACGGCTCTCGACCTTGAAGCAGCTCGAGAAGCAGATCTTGTGGTTGAAGCAGCTACAGAGAATCCAGAATTGAAGTTGAAGCTATTTGCCGACCTGGATGGAATGGCTCCTGAGAAAACCATCCTCGCCTCGAACACATCGTCCATCTCCTTGACCAAGATCGGTGCCGCCACAAAACGCCCTGATAAAGTCATCGGCATGCATTTCTTCAACCCTGTACCCTTGATGAAGCTGCTTGAGGTTGTCCGCGGACTAGCGACATCCGATGAGACGACTCAAGCAGTCGTTGAGGTCGGACGAAAGATGGGCAAGGAACCGGTAGAAGCCATGGATTCTCCTGGTTTTATCTCCAACCGCATCCTGTGCCCGATGATCAATGAGGCGGTATTTGCTCTCCAAGAAGGCATCGGCACCGCTGAAGCGATCGACACTGTGATGAAACTCGGCATGAACCACCCAATGGGTCCGCTTGCTCTGGCCGATCTAATCGGGCTGGACGTCGTTCTGTTCGTGCTGGAAGTCCTGCACCGCGACCTGGGCGAGGACAAGTACCGGCCCTGCCCATTGCTGCGGAAGATGGTTGATGCTAGTTATCTTGGCCGCAAGACCGGCCGGGGTTTCTACGACTATAGCAAATAGGGTGAACTCTCCTTCTACCTCACCTTAAAATTGAACTAACCTCACCATAGGATGAACGGTTCTATTGCATTGAAGCCGAATCTGTACTATCTTCTAACCCATGGTCCTGCCATAAAATTAAGGGTTGGATTCAGGAGGAATGCATAATGTCATCAGTAATTTTCCCGATCTGGTTCATACTCGCTGCGATTTTCGCCTATCTAGCCTACATGCAATGGCGACTCTCAGGAGAGCCCCTGCGAACGTTTGCTTATAGGGATCGTGATCGAGAGCCAGGCGAAGCCGAATCGGAGGAGATCACCAAGAAGACCATTGATGATTTCAACAACTACCTGGAGATGGTCAACTTCCGCAACCAGAAGCACCACCAGATGGCTGCGATCGGTTTCTTCGTGGCGGTCTTCCTTTCGCTCGTCTCGATGTTCCTGGTCTTCGGAAGCTAATAGCGACAATCTTTCTCTAAGACAAAATAATAATTTGCTTTATTCGTTTATAGCCAGGATGCCGGCAGTGGAACTCTTCCCTGCCGGTTGTTTTTTTAAGAAACAGGATTCACCAGGCCGCTCAGCTTCTCAGCCACGCCCTGAGCGAAGTCCCCGACCGAAGGGAGTGGGGAGCACAGCCGAAGCGTTCAAAATGGTAGCTTTATCGGAAGGATCTAATTACTCACGGTCATTTCGAGGAGCAGAAGGGGCAGAGCACCTGAAGCGACGAGAAATCCCTGATGCGCCTCAATTCATCGTTCAAGGATCAATGGAGAGGAATCCATTCGCTTCTAGTGATGGAACCCTCACAAGCAGCATCATAGAGATTTCTCGGTCGCCGTTTTACGGCTCACTCGAAATGACAAATAAGAAAGGTCAGCTCTAATGGGACTCTAAAACCACGCAGAGATGCCCGCGCCTGCTATTCCCCGGCGAGCATCTCCCTTAGAAGCTCCTGAACTAGCTGGGGGTTCGCCTTGCCCTTTGACTCGCGCATGACCTGCCCCACAAACCAGCCGATCACCGATTCCTTTCCGGCGCGATACGTTTTCACCTGGTCAGGGTTTCCAGCGATTACATCTGCAATCACCTGACGCAGAGCGCCTTCATCGGATACTTGCGCCAGGTTCTCGCGTTCAACGATTTCTACTGGGGCATTCCCTGTCGCCTCGACTTGATCCAGGAGCGACTTTGCGGTGTTCGTCGTTATTTTCTTCTCGTCGACCATGTCGATGATTTCTACCAGAAGGCGAGGTTGCAATTGGAGACCACCCGCCTTGACTCCCTTGCTGCGAATGATGCGCAGCACATCATTCATCAACCAGTTCGAAACCGTCTTCGGCTCGCCGTCATAGACCTCAACTGCCTTCTCGAAATAATCCGCCAGGCTGCGTTCCTCGGTGAGAATCTCAGCGTCGTAGATCGGGAGGTCATACTGTTTGGCGATGCGTGCCCGTCGGTCCAGCGGCAATTCAGGGAGAGCGGATAGAATCTCGTCCCGCCAGGTCTCATCAAGCTCGATCGGAAGTAAATCCGGTTCACGGAAATACCGATAATCCGCCTCGGTTTCCTTGACGCGCATTTTACGAAGCGTACCGCTGTCCTCATCCCAATCCAATGTCCAGGCTTCAATGGTGCGGCCTGCTTTTACTTCGCGTATCTGGCGTTTAATCTCAGCCTGAATGGCATCGCGTACATTCTCAATCGAGTTTACGTTCTTGGTTTCTGTCTTTGGATTGAGCACATCCAAACCCTGGATGCGAATGGACACATTAGCATCACAGCGAAGATGGCCGCGCTCCATATCCGCATCGGAGATACCCAGCCAGCGCAAGAGCTGCCGCAAACGAATGAGATACTGCGCCGCCTCATCAGCCGATCGCAAATCTGGACCCGTGACCATTTCAACCAGTGGAACTCCGCAGCGGTTGAAATCGATCAACCTGCGTCCCGCTTCCAAGACTGTCTTCCCGGCATCCTCCTCCATATGAAGCTTGGTGATCGTAACCCGACGCTGATCACCCTCTGGAAGCGGTACATCCATGAATCCCCCCAGCGCCAGCGGTTCGTTATACTGGCTGATCTGATACCCTTTGGGAAGGTCGGGGTAAAAGTAGTTCTTACGGGCGAAGTATGAACGCGATTGGATCGAATCGGCGCGCATCGCAGAAGCCAGCAGTACCGCCTTTTCCACAACAGATCGATTGAGCACGGGCAGAACGCCTGGCAGTCCGGTGCAAACAGGGCATATGTTCGTGTTGGGCGGGTCAGCCCAAGAATCCGCCTTACATCCGCAGAAGATCTTCGAATTGGTATTCAGTTGAATGTGCGTCTCGAGACCGATGACGGCTTCGTATTCTGACATCAATGGTGCCCCATTTCCCAAAGGATGATCCTTACTTGCTTTCGACTGTGATACGGATGATCTGATCCTCTACCGTGAGCGCCTCAGCTACTTCAAACCCATCGGTTACATATCCAAATATTGTGAAGAATTCCTCCATTCCCGGAAGGTCATCAAGGGCGATGAAGATCTGGCTGCCACTGGATGCCAGCACATCCGAGCGGAACCAATATCCAAGGGCACCCGCAGTGGCGGGGTTCCCATTCTCAGAGGGAAGCGTATAACCGATATCACTATTCGGTTGACCCTCGGGGGAACCCGTCACGAAGTAGGAACCAGGTTGCGCGTTGCTGATCGGGAAACTGTCCCAATACCCAAGTTCAGCTAGGACGATGAAATTGTTCACGCTCACCGGAGCTGAAAGCGATTCGAGCTCGACGCTAATCTCACCCTTAGAAGTCTCGATTGTTGCCGTATATTCCTTGTCTAAATCGATGACCATCTCGGGCATCCCATTGAAAAGATCTTCTCTCTCCGAAAATGGGATCTCCGCGAGTGGACGCCCGTCCTCAGGCACGGGAATCACCGCATCCGACATCGGTGTAGGTGTGGGCAACTGACTGTGTTCAACAACATCAATCTCGACCTGGATCAGACGATCTCCCGGAAAATCCGGAGCTTCCGCCGGGTCACGCGGCGTTAATGCATTGACAACATCCATGCCCTCGATGACTTTCCCAAAGATGGTATGCAGGCCATTGAGGTGGGGGGTTGCGCCATAGGTAATGAAAAATTGGCTGCCGTTGGTGCCAGGCCCACCGTTCGCCATTGCCAGCAATCCTTCCTGGTTGAATGTAACTCCATGGATGATCTCATCCTCGAATTGATAACCCGGTCCCCCGGAGCCAGTGCCGGTGGGATCACCACCTTGAGCCATAAATCCCGGCAGCACTCGGTGGAAGGTCGTTTCATCATAGAAACCCTGTTCGGCGAGAAACACGAAGTTGTTGACCGTTATCGGAGCGCCCTGTGAGAATAGCTCAACGGTCACATCGCCCTTCTCCGTTATAAGGGTGGCGATATATACCTTCTCGAGGTCCAGGGTGAGCTCTGGGGGGGAAGCCCACTGCAGTTCTTCGCCCGCGCCTACCTCCTCTCCAGTCTCCTCTGTTTCCTGGAAATCTGGAGAAACTTCGGCCTGGAGCCCGCAAGCCGTGAGAGGCGCGACAAGCAGAAGAAGGATTAATATCCAAAGACTATGTACGTAGTTGCGTTTTATCCCAACCATTCGTATTCACTCCGTTTCGAAATTGCCTAATTATTTAAACCTACAAAGTTTCGATAACCTTTGGCTGCCTGGCACGCCACGCATCTGCCTCGGTTGCCATCTCGTAAGAACGACCTGCGCGCAGCAGTGTCGCTTCAGAGAAATCCGGACCGATGAATTGGATTCCTATCGGCAAGCCGTTCTCTCCAAATCCCGCAGGGATCGATAGCCCAGGAACACCGGCGTGATTAGCCGGGACAGTCAACAAGTCTGCGTACTGCATGAGCACCGAATCACCGTAGACCGCACCGAGCTTGAATGCGGTTGTCGGCGTCGTCGCCGTGAGCAGGCAGTCCAGTTTATAGGAACCGCTTGGGTCAAAGGCGCGCTCAAAATCATCGCGGATCAGCGTGCGTACCCGCAGCGCACGCTCGTAATGCCCTTTCTCGTATTGCTCTGCGGAGACATACATTCCCATTAATATCCGCAATTTGGGTTGTATCCCAAATCCCCGCCCTCGCGTTTCTTTATATAGCTCGCGGAGATTTTCCTCTTCGTCTGGAAAACGGTAGCCGTACTTAACACCGTCATATCGATGCAGATTAGAAGCCGCCTCAACACGAGAGATTACAAAATAGACCGGTATGCCGTGGTGTGTGTTGGGCATGGAGACGTCTTCGATGATTTCAGCGCCCATTTCAGCGAAGGTCTGCGCTGCTGCCAGGACAGCGCTTTCGATCTCCGGCGAGATCGGCTGCTCGATAAGTTCTCCAGTCTCCGGGTCAGGGTATTTCAGTTTGAAATATTCAGGCGATAAACCGATG
This sequence comes from Anaerolineales bacterium, assembly GCA_030668545.1. Classification (GTDB taxonomy): domain Bacteria; phylum Chloroflexota; class Anaerolineae; order Anaerolineales; family E44-bin32; genus E44-bin32. The sequence goes on from DAOUTT010000030.1 coordinate 9,461, forward strand.
CGCAACCCTTTCACGCCCTCCATCAAGCCCTTGCTGTAATCCGGCACGGGAGTGTTCGCAGCGGTCGCATCGCGCGAGTCAGGTCCGGCGATGGCATTCATCATCAGGGCCGTATCGGTGATATTTCGGGCTACAGGACCCGGACAGTCCAACGAAGAGGCGAAGGCGATCAATCCATAGCGCGATACACGACCGTAGGTCGGTTTCATACCGACGACACCGCAAAAAGCAGCCGGTTGCCGAATCGAACCAGCCGTGTCCGTCCCCAACGAAATTGTCGCTTCACCTGCGGCAACCGCGGCTGTGCTGCCTCCTGAGGATCCGCCAGGGACGTAGGCGGGATCCCAGGGATTCCCAACCGGGGGTAAGAACGCGGATGACTCGTTCGAAGAACCAAAGGTGAATTCGTCCAGGTTAACCTTGCCAACGACTACAGCACCGTCTTCTTCTAAATGTTTCACCGGAGTAGCGCTGTAGGGAGAGATAAAGTTTTCCAGGATCTTTGAGCCTGCGGTGGAAGGGGTGTCCTTCACGCAGAAGATATCCTTCACCGCCAGCGGTACGCCAGCCAGCGGTCCCGGATCTTCACCTGCGGCGACCTTCTGGTCAATCGATTCCGCCTGGGCATGGGCTCGCTCGCGAGTCACGGTAATAAAGGCGTGCACTTTTTCCAGGTCCGTGGGACTTGGAGTGTAGGGTTCAGTCGTAGCTTGGCGGCCTTCAACAGCATCGATCCGTTCGAACGTCGATTTCAAGAGTTCAACAGCCGAGATCTCCCCATCTTTAATCCGCCGAACCTGCTCATATGCCGGTAGATCACACAGGTGTTCCGTCATTCCAGCGCCTCAGAGGGGATGTCTGGCACGACGATGTAACGCTCTTCCACCTCCGGAGCCTGATCGAGGATGTCATCTGCTTCGGGGCATATCTCGATAATGTCTTCCCGCAGGGAGGGCATGATCGCCACTGAATAGGGGACGCCGTGGGAGGTGATGGGAATATCTTCAGAGACTTCGATGGCCTCCAACTCGCGGATCGCCCGAAGCTGTTCGTTTAATTCTTTTCGCAGGTATTCCTCTTCCTCGGGCGGTAATTCAAACGCGGCGAGGTCAACGAGATGTTTGAAAATCCCCATCGTAATCGCCTGCTCAGCTTTGTCTTTAGCCTTCGTCGGCACCTTCACCTCCACGAAACGAGAATGGGGTCATTGTACCCGTTGCAGAAAGCGCGGTCAAAGCATCCGGCCCAAGATACCGACACACAATCCGATTAGACCCGGCCAACACTCCTGCTATATAATCAAACCAACCTACATCAACCCAACAGGAGGTCTGGCATGACGGATGGCAAGGTGGCATCAGGTCCTTCCTTCGAATTGAGCGAAGAACATAAGATGATCCAAAAAGCGGCGCGCGATTTCGCCCAAAACGAGATCGCGCCGATAGCAGCCGAATTTGACGAAAGCGGTCAATATCCCCTCGAAACGATACAAAAAATGGGTGAAATGGGCTTCATGGGCATCGAAGTTCCCGAGGAATACGGCGGCGCAGGGATGGATACGCTCTCGTATGTACTGGCGCTGGAAGAGATTTGCAAAGCCGATGCCGCGCATGGCACGATCATGTCCGTTAACAACTCGCTATACTGCTATGCGTTTCTGCGCTTTGGAACCGAGGAGCAAAAACAGAAATATTTAAAACCCGTCGCCTCAGGGCAAGCGATCGGCGCCTATTCCCTCACCGAGCCAATGTCCGGTTCGGATGCCGGAACGATGCGCTCGCGCGCCGTGCGCGATGGGGATGTCTATATCATCAACGGGCTGAAATCCTGGGTCTCCTCCGCTCCGAAAGCGGATTACGTCCTACTCTTCACCATGACCGACCCCGAGAAGAAACACAGAGGCGTGACAGCTTTCGTCGTTGAAGCAGACCAAGCTGGATATCATCTCGGGAAACCCGAGCCCAAATTGGGCATTCGTGCCTCCGGGACAAGCGAGATTGTCTTTGAGGACTATCGCTGCCCAGTTGAGAACCGCGTGGGAGAAGAGAGTGAAGGCTTCAAGATTGCGATGACCGTCCTCGACGCTGGGCGGATAGGGATCGCCTCTCAAGCACTCGGCATCGCCGAGGCAGCCTATGAAGCCAGCCTTGAATACGCGCGTGAGAGAGAGGCCTTCGGTAAGAAGATCGGCGAATTCCAGGGGATATCTTTCCCGCTCGCGGACATGAAAACACGGATCGAAGCCAGCCGGCTACTGATCTATAACGCGGCATTGGCTAAACAGAACGCTAAGGAGAAAGGGGGGCGTTATACGCTTGAAGCCTCGATGGCAAAACTCTACGCCTCAGAAACGGCGATGTTTTGCGCACACGCCGCCGTTCAAATCCACGG
>DAOUTT010000245.1 GCA_030668545.1 Anaerolineales bacterium
ATGTCGGCTGCAACGCTTCTAGTTAAGTTGTCGGCGCTGCAGCCGCGCGAGGTCCGGGGATAGTCCCAAGGTTTTGTAGTCCTAAAACATTGGATCCATTTCAAGTGTTGGATGACTCTTTTCTGTCATGTGGGCTAAGAGACCTTCAACATCGGTGCAGATGGTCTCATCGGCGATCTTATCAATCAAGTCGGTGTCCCCTTCACGCTCAGCGACGACCTTGAGCTGCTCGGCCATCTGCTCTTTCAGGATAGAAGACATCCACACGACCCGTTTGAAACCGCCATCTGCGGACATGAACTTCGGGCTGAGGATATAGAACTTGCCATGGCCCATTACACCCGGTGTCTGCAGACCACCACCGGCCATGCCGGCCAGCGTTGAGAAGGTCATGCCTGTCGGGGTCATGCTTGTATCCTCGCGGCTGACGATCATGACGCCGTTGGCCTCAGGGATTAACATAGCGATGCACTCGAAGCAGCCACAGGCTGTCATCGGGTTCTCCATGATGGAGTACATGGCGACTTCGGTAACAACGTTGTGACTGGCTTGAACAGCGAACTCGTTCACGCCCTCGAAGTAGCCCTTGACTTCGTCTATCTCGGTAGCCTTTTTGATCGGCTGGTTTGGTCCGGTGGGGTTGATCTGGAAGGAGGCCTTACAGTCCAGCCAGTTGTAGGCTCCGCAAAGTCCGAGCCGCTCCGGGCTGACGATACAAACGTGGTCGGGAGCGAAAGACTGGCAGAGCGTGCAGGAGTAGAAGTCATCCACGCTCTCGTCCGTCATGGATCCCAGGCGAACGTTGCGTTCTTCATACGCATCGCGAGCCTTCTGAAGCCACTCAGCGTGAAGATCCGGATCAGTGATGAGCGTGATTTCGACCTTGTCGACGATGCTGCCGAAGTCATCGTGGAATCGGGCGTAAAGGATATCGCCAAAGTGATTCAGATTGAAGCCCTTATCGGCTGCGGCTGTGCTGATGCGGATCCAGGCGATGTCGCGCTGGCCGATGTTCTGAATGCCAGACGCTCCGTTGATGAAATAGTGGATTTGGCGTTCAAGCACGGGCTCGAAATCCTTCTCCATCTTGCGCCCGGCCACCTTGACGATGATGGCGAGGTCTATGGAGCCTTTATCTTCGACGTCTTCGAAGGTGGGTCCGATCAGTTCAATTTTGCCATCTTCGACCTCGTCCATCTTCTCCATGAAGAGGTACTCAAAAGCGCGGCTGTGTTTCCCGCCGGATTCGACGCGCATGTCGTTTTTACGTACGACTTCACCCTCGAAGGCTGAACCGTAAGGAACCGGGACCGGAACTTCGCTAATCTTGATCTTAAGGCCGCGCACCTCGATGCACCTCTGCACCAGCTTGGCAGCCTTTTCCTCTTCTGTGGCGCCCTCGATCTCGTTCCAGGGCATAGATACAACGTGCTCGTATTGGGTGACGCCGGTGGGCAGGATCTCCGGGATCACAGTGTCTGCGATCACAGGGAAGCCGTAGGAAAGCACCCCGGCAGCGGCGGCATACTTAAGATCGTCCACCTCGCCCAGCGCGAGCGCAAAAGCGAAGACGCGGTACTTGTTATAAAGCAGGATGTCTCGCCACTGACCGGCCTTCTTGCCACCGAAGGTAAGGGCCGATCGGGTAGCAAAGCCAACGGGATAGATAGCTGAAAGCGTATCGCGTCCGAAGGGGATGATAAAGGTATCGAAACCCATCTCCACCCCCTCCTCGACTAATTGGTCGATGATAGAGCGGCCATTGACGTTACCCACGAGGAAGGTGAGGATGCTGCGGCGCTGGAGTTCGCGCACGATGGCAACGGCAGCCTCGTTGGAGTGCGCCGCGCCTATGAGGGCGGCGAATCCGGGCATGCGCCCGTCCACCAATTGGATGCCCCATGAACGCAGCTGGATGTCGTCAATGGGTCCGTTAAGATGACCATCTTTAAGAGGTCCAGACCCGTTTCCACTAAAACTGGAGTAGTCGGTGACGCCGGAAAGCTCCAGGCCCGGATATGGCTCGGGCTGCTCGCCATAAACGAAACGAACGGCTTCGATAGTTTCTGCGGCGAGAAGCGTTGACATGCCGCAGTCCAGAGTCTCACCTAGATAGGGGACCCAGAGCTTCTCGTCAGGCAGGGGATGGAGCAGGCTCTTGGCATGCTCCAAGATCGGTTCGATCTGACCGAGGGTAGTTACTTCGGCTCCCAACATGCCGTACATTACCGGAAGGAAATATGCAGTATTGGGGAAAGCCACGGGGTGATCGGCACCCTTGTCGGCGATCGCCTTCTGCAGCAGGGCCTCGGCTTCGGCTACGATAGCGTTGGCTCCGCGGATAGCGCGAGTAGCGATATAACGTGACATGTTTTTACTCCTCCCTACTTCGCAGAATCGCCGTAGGCGGCTTCGATTTTTTCAGCAAATGGCAGCTCGATGAATTCCTGGATTCTCCAGTCACCGCTCTTGCCCCACTTGCTGGGATCATATTCAGGTAATCCGAGGTCGGCTCGTTTCTTGTCGATATGGGCCAGCGATCGGCTGACGATCTCCTCGGGGTCGTTGGTGAATTCCAACCTGCCACCGACCTTCTCTTCCCAACCGTCGGTGATAAGTCGGGTCACTTCTTCTACTCCGGACACAGGGCTGGAGTGTCCCATGATGACATAGGCCCCGGAGGCGACGCAGTAGGTAGCGATGGAAATGGCTTTCTCGCTCATCCACTCGGGCGCCATGCCCACAGCCGGGATGTCGCTGATGTCGTCGCCAAGCCCACCTTCGGTCGCCATTTGAGCTAGCACGGTGAGGATGCGGGAGTTATCCACGCATGAGCCCATGTGCAGGACTGGGGGAATGCCACCGACTTCGCAGATCTCTCGAAGACCAGGACCGGCGTGTTCGAGCGCGGCTTCAGGGGTCATATACCCTTGCTTGGCGCTGGCGATGGCGCCGCAGCCGGTTTCGACGACAAGCACATCGTTTTTTAGGAACTCGGTAACAACGTGGTAAAAGGCCTCGTCGTGGCGTACACGTGGGTTGTTGCAGCCGATGTTCGCAACCACACCACGGATACGTCCGGACATGATGGCGTCGTTCAGAGGCCGGAGTGAACCGCGGTAGGTTCCGCCCAGAGCGTAGTTAATGTACTCGTGGGAGAATCCGGGGATTAGTTCAGCGGACTCATCTGGAATGTGAGTCTCGCCTCGTTCTGGGAAGCGATCGCACGCCAAACGCACGATATCCTTGGCGATCTCCAATGCCCGGCGTTCGTCGAATTCGATGTGGGTGGCACCGGTGATCTTGACTTTCGGTGAGGTGGTGATGATCTCCGTTTGGTAATTTTCAGCCAATTTCACGATGCCCTGCATGATGCATTGGATATCAACCACCATGGCATCAACGGCGCCGGTCAGGATCGCTAACTCGTTCTGTAGGAAGTTGCCCGCCAGCGGCACGCCTTGGCGCATAAGGGCTTCATTGGCTGTGCAGCAGATGCCGCCCATGGTGATGCCCTTGGCGCCCTTGCTCTTGGCGTACTCGATTAATTCTGGATCTTGTGCGGCGGCGATGATCATCTCAGAGAGCGAGGGTTCGTGCCCATGGATGACGATATTGACTTCGTCATCTTGGAGTATGCCCAGATTGGCTCTTGAGAGCACAGGAGCGGGAGTGCCGAAGAGAATATCAGAGATATCGGTACCCAGCATGGAGCCGCCCCATCCATCTCCTATGGAACAACGAAGCGCGTGGTCGAGGATATGCTCGGCATCTTGGTCGTTTCCGATATGGGTGCGGTGCATCATCTCAACGATTTCGCGATCGATGTTGCGGGGTGTGATGTCCAGTTTCTTCCAGATCTCCTGGCGTTTGGCAGGAGCTCGTCTCAGAAATTTGAACTCGCCCTCCGCTTTTCCAAATTCAGCTAATGCAGCGAGAGCGACTTCGCGCGCCAATTCATTGACAGGCTTCCCGTCTACTTTGACGTCAAGAAAGCCGGCTATCTCTTCCAGTTTGGCGAGATCGCGCACCTGGTAATCCGGAGCGTGACCTTCGGCTGCCTCCAGGAGAGTGTAGGCCATCCCGCGGCCGTGGTCAG
>DAOUTT010000166.1 GCA_030668545.1 Anaerolineales bacterium
AAGCAGGGGCGTTGAAACTGGGCTCGTTCAAAGCGTTTATGGATGAAGGGGTTTATGAGGGACCTGAGGGGGCGATGGAGCTGGCGAGGAGACATGTGGACAGATTTGTCGAGGGTGTGCGTGCCGGCGATTATGCGCCAGCTTCTCCCGATGGAGGCTGTCCTCCCTATTGCCCGGTTGTGGGCTGGTGTTGGCGGTATCGGGAGGGGTGGGGTAGATGATGCGGTTCCGAATACTCGAGAGTGACATGGATAAGTCATGCTGAGCGAAGCAAAGCATCTCGGTTTTTCACCTGGAGGGTAACCCATCCATGAGGGAGATTCTTCGTCGCTGTGCTCCTCAGAATGACATTAAGCGGGAACCTATCATTCTTCGGAAGCGCGAAGTGCATACATATTCTTAAGATTGGGAATCATTTTCTATGACTGACGACAGCTCAAATTACCTGGATGCAAGCCTGACGGGCGCGCAGCGCGACGCTGTGGAGTGCTTGCATAAGGATGTCATCGTCACTGCAGGGGCGGGGACGGGGAAGACGCGCACGCTCGTGGCGCGGTATGTGCGGCTGCTGGAGGAGGGGAAGTCGCCCCGCAGGGTTGTGGCGATTACCTTCACCGAGAAAGCAGCGCGCGAGATGCGCAATCGTGTGCGCAAAGCAGTGAGCGACCGCGCTGGATCCGCTGGAAATACAAGCGAGAAAAGACACTGGGCGGATCTTGAAGCCGGGATGGACGCAGCCCGCATCGGTACAATCCACAGCCTATGCTCTGAAATCCTGCGTGCTCACCCCGCTGAGGCTGGGATCGATCCACGCTTCGATGTCATCGAAGAAGGAACCGCCGCAGCCCTGAAAGCCCGGGCGGTTGAGGATGTTATGCTCTGGGCGCTCGATGAGCCGGACATGGTCCGCCTGTATACGGTCTTAAGTGCGTACGCGCTGCGAAGGCTGCTCGCACACTTGCTAAATCGCAGGCTCGACGCAGCGATGCTCTTTAATAACGATGACCTGGAGATGAGAGCAAAAGCAGCACTTCGTGAGGCGATGAATGTTTTTGTTGAATACAAAAACGTCGCCTTTGGCATTAGAGCCTTGAAAGAGCTTCACGAATCCGGAGGGTTAACTGCGGATGCTGGGGCAACACTTGCCGGGCGTATCGAACACCTGCTCGAACTGTGGGAGCAAGCAGAGGCAGGTCTTGAAACGGACGATCTCTTCGGGGCTGCGGAGGCTTTGTTCCTCATGCGCCGCCAAGGGCTCAAGCGCGGAGCGGGCACGAAAAATTCAGTGGCTAAAGCTGTACAAGCAGATCTTCAATTGCTCTATGATGAGCTCCTTACACCCTGGCTCGGTGGAGCGAAGAGCACCGACCCCCCGCCACTCGCAGAGCTCGAGCAGAACTGGTCTTCAGCCCTGCCGCTGATCCAGACGCTTTTTCAGCGGGTTCGCGATCAGTACGCGCAGTCGCTCGACCGGCTCCACGCACTGGATTTCGACGATCTCGAATCGGGCGCCTTAGATCTTCTGCGCATTCCGACTGTCGCTGAACGCTGGGCAAGTGAGGTCGAAGCGGTCCTGGTGGATGAATTCCAGGATACGAACGAGCGCCAGCGTGAGATCGTCGATGCCCTGTGCGGTGGGGTTCATGGAAAGCTTTTCATCGTCGGCGATGCCCGACAGAGCATCTACCGCTTCCGCGGGGCGGATGTGAGCGTCTTCCGTCGGGTCCAGCGCGATTTGCAGGCTCGCCGCGGGATGCACTTCGAACTCAAGCGCACCTTCCGCACCCACGAAGGATTGTTACAGGAGATGGATGGACTGCTTGCGCCCATCCTCGGCGAGGATGATGACCCTGAATGTCTGTACCGCGTGCCCTATACAACGCTCGATGCCGACAGAAAGAAGCCTGATTTGGCCGTCGCTCCGCCATTCACCGAATTGATTATTGGAATTGGGGAGGGGGCCGGGGAAGCGCGACCGCAAGCTGCTCGTGCACTTGCCAGGCGTTTAGTTGAATTGAAGGAGCTTAGCGAGATAAATGCCTACGACGATGTGGCCCTACTCTTCCGCGCCTCGACTGGATTCGGGGAGTACGAGGGAGCGCTCGAAGATGCGGGCATCCCCTTCGTCACTGTGGCGGGGAGCGGATTCTATAACCGGCCGGAAATTCGGGACGTGCTTAATATTTTGCGGGCGCTGAGCGAGCCGTCGAATGACGCCGCACTGGCCGGACTTTTTCGCTCACCTGCATTCGGCATCTCTGATCCCGGCTTATACCTTTTACGATTGCACTCCGGTGAACCGCGGCCCCTGCTTACAGCTCTTGAGGGTGATCTCGGTTACCTCGGAGAAGCTGACCAGGAGGCAACCGCCCGGGTCCGGGATTTTCTCGCTGAGTTCCGTCCGCTTGTAGATCGTATGCCTGTCGCCGAGTTGCTTAAGAAGATCGTGGATGCAACCGACTACCGTGCCATCCTCGCTGCCTCTCACATTCGCCTCTGGCGCAACCTGGACAAACTCCTGCAGGATGCTCACTCTAGCGGCCTGGTCAGGGTGCGGGGGTTCTTCGAATATCTGCGCACGCTTCGGGAAGTGGGAGCGAGGGAGGGTGAGGCACCAGCCGAAGCATTGGGCGCTGTGCGCTTGATGACGATCCATAAAGCGAAAGGGTTGGAGTTTGAAGTTGTCGTCCTGGCCGATATCTCCCGTAAGCCGCTGGCAAGAGCCGAGCTGGCTTATTTGCTCCCCGAGACGGGACCTGCTTTCAGGTTCGACCGCCTTGAGGGATCACCGTTAATTTTCAATCTGGCAAGGTACCTCGACCAGCAGCAATCTCGAGAGGAGGAGAACAGGATTCTCTACGTCGCGGCGACGCGCTCTCGAGAACGGCTCATCTTGAATGGCCATCTCTCCCTGCGTTGGGGGAAGCTGACTGCCGATGGCTGGATGAAATCCTTCCTGGAGGTGCTCGACTTGGATCCAGAGAGCCTGGGGGATGGGGCAGGGGGAAGGACGCAGGCGAGATTGCCCAACGGCCGCGAGGTTGGAGTCTGGGTCGCGGATGCACTCGAGCCGGGGGATGCGGAGGCGGCAGCTCCAACCGCCTGGCCAGAGTCTGAGGCGCAGGACCTCTACGCCCCTATCACAGTTGTAATTGACGAACGCACGGATGATGAAAAGGCCGGTGAGCTCGAACGTGACTGGCGGGCGACGGGGAAACGGCTGCACCCGCCGGCTGTGGTTGTGGGTGCGCTAGTGCACGAAGCCATACGCTCGTGGATTTTCCCGGGCGACACTGAGCTGAAGCCTCTACTTGAAATGTCGGCGCTTGCGCATGGTCTGATCGAACCAGGGCAGCGCGAGCGAGCGATCCGCGATGCTGAGAAACTGCTCGGCCGCTTCCGGGAGCATAATGTTTATCTCGAGATTGATGCGGCATCCGAGCGTATGCATGAGATTCCCTATACCCGCCCACACTCAACCTGGGGATCGGATTCCGGCCGCATCGATCTGCTGTACCGTGTGAATCAAGTCTGGCATCTGATGGATTTCAAGTCGGATGAAATTCGGGATGATGATAACCTGGCAAACGCTCTCGATGAGCATCGCCCGCAGATCGGACGCTATGCTGCTGCGGTTGAGCAGTTATTGGGCGAGACGCCGCAGGCCGCATTGTGCTTCCTGGACGCGATGGGGGAAGTGAAGGTTGTGCTTGTTGAGGGGTAATGCCCTGATATTGCCCAACCGCTTCGCCGATTCCAAGATCTGATATGAGGATAAGAAAATCGGGTTATTACCGTGCTCGGTATTATCCATTATAGTAAAGCAGGTTTCGCAGTAAGCTGGAATCTTGTTATGTACATTAAGGTCATCGTGGTATTTCCACGAATTTCTCAGCTTGGTACGGAACTCGAACGAGCTGAGCTGACAGGTAATATTTCGGATGCATGAGAGGAGATAATCCGTGAAAACACGTTCGCTGATCCTACTGCTTCTTGTTATATTGTTGGCCCTCGCCGGTTGCGATGGGTCCGTCGATGAAGACACCATGGGCACCGTTGTCGCCGCTACGCTCGAAGCAATGGGTGTGGATGAAGCGGGTGAGCCTTTGGACTCGAGTTCTCCTGATGCCACGGCGGAGGTCGGTGTGGATCCCGCTGATGTCCCCGAAACGTCCGGACCAGGGGTACTGCAGGTGGCGTACATCAGCGGCGCAGATGTCTGGTTTGTTGAGGATATTGCCGCACCGACCCAATTGACTACAAGTGGGAATATCGAGCATGTCGCTCTATCTACGGACGGTCAGCTTGCGGCCTTTACATGGCACGATCTAGCCTTGGATATTTATGAGTTGCGTGTTGTCGACACGGTGGTAGGTACGGAATGGGTGCTCTTCTCTCAGCCAGACCTCGACGCGATCTACCCGCTGGATGGAGCCATCCATCACGTGCCCTATCAGTTCGACTTCATTCCTGACACACATACAGTCTTGGTGAACACGCGTGAGATTTATGAGGGACCGGGCCTGGTACAGAACAATGATCTATGGTCCATCGACGCCGACACCAGCACTCGAACCCTGCTGCTCGATCCCGGTCAGGGAGGGGATTTCTATTTCTCACCTAGCGGCGATATGCTGGCCCTGGTGTTGCCCACAAGCCTGGGATTTGTGCGCCCGGACGGCAGCGATAGGAGCCCGGATCACCTCACTTTCCCCTTCGTTATGACCTATAGCGAGTATGCATACTATCCAATACCGGTCTGGGCGCCTGACGAGAGTGCTGTAGCTGTGCTCATCCCGGCTGAGGATCCATTTGTCGACGATTCGGCTCTCGTCTGGCGCGTGCCCGTCGCGGGAGCCCCAACGCCTCTGTTGGATCTCACGGGTTTTCGCTTCTTCCTCAACTCAGGCAAAACACCTACCATCGCTCCAGATCTTTCGACGATCGCCTTTTTGCGAGAGATTACAACAACGAGCGCGGATCTTGTCGTGGCACCCCTCGACGGTTCGGCTGAGAGCATCTATGCTTCAGGAAATTTATCCTGGCAGGGGTGGAATCCCGATTCAACCCAGTTTGTTTACACCGACGCGCCCCGTAATTTATTGCTTGGGAGCACAGGGACCCCTGCCGTAGGACTGGGGTTCGGAAGTCGACTTCAATGGGTGGATGTGGATACGTTCCTGTACCTAGATGAGCTCACCTCAACCCATCGATTTGGGAAAGTGGACCTACCAGGCACTGCGAGTGTGCTAGCTGTCATCTCCGGCTCCGTGTTTGGTTATGATTTCACGCAGTGAGCCGGCGAAGTCATATCCAATATCTTCCAAGTTGTTGGTCATTATCCGGAAGGGTAAAGTTGCATTTACGAGTTGAATCTACATCTTGATTTAATTGCAGGAACGAGGGTTAGAAATAGCCCTGGCAGAAGTGT
>DAOUTT010000305.1 GCA_030668545.1 Anaerolineales bacterium
ACCAATTCCTCTAACTGGGCAAAGCTAAGCCCGGCAACTGCCAAAGGACCTACCTTTGGAAAAACAATCTCCCCACTATTATCACAGATGTAGAGAAGTGTTGAAGCCCCATCCAGCGCCTTCTTAAACGGCTCAATGTCGTAACGAGCAAAGGGAATTTTTGTAAGCGATTGAAGCTCTTTTGTCAGATTGATAGGACCTTGATTGATAGCTCCGAAATCTATGATATTCCCTGCTGCTGCGATCTGGAGGCCTATTTCCAATGGTGACTCACTACCATCTATCATTTTCTGAAATCTCTCTGCATAGGCAAGTGACAAGATGTTAGATTTTTCTTTCACCTCCGCATAGATGTCAAAATCATGAGATTCGCCTCGTTCTCGAATAACTGTGTCTGCTACACGGCGAATAATATGCTGTGCTAAAAGAGGAGTCGTTTTAGATTCCTCCAGCCCCTCTCCGGCTACAGCGATAACTCGATTGGTCTGCTCTTCATTAAGTTCTCCGAAACGTGCCGCCGAGCGTGCCTGGTTAATGACACAGGAATAACAATCCGAGGCGATACCAGAAAAATGTTTCTTGTTTTCTGCAGGAGTACTCATTTCAAATCTCAAGTCTAATTGTCACATAACGACCTTGGGTTCAACTGTCCAGCTAAGTACTTCGCGAATTTTTCAAGATTCCCAAACTCGAACCATCAATCGCATATCGCAATTCGCGCGAGGTCGGATGTGTTTTAGATAGCCATAAAGGATGAGTTTTATCATCTAGCGCAATGCAGCAGGAGCTGGGAGCGCGGGTTATTTTCCAAGAATCTCGAATTCATGCGTGAGATCGGCTTTGCCGGAGACCGTTGCGGCGACTGCGCAATACTTGGTTAAGGAGAGTTCGATGGCTTGCTCAACAGCTTTTTCCGTTAGATCGGGTCCATTAAAAATAAATTTAAGATGAATTTTGCAGTATGCCCATGGTGGGTCGGGCTCTTGTTCACCGTGGACCGTGATATCTAAACCATCGAGTTGAAGGCGCTTCTTCTGCAGGATGTTCACAACGTCATAAGCGCTGCAAGAAGCCAAAGAGAGAAGCAATAACTGAGAGGGGCTCATTCCGGTGTTGTTCGCTTCATCGTGGGACGAGATCACGATCGAATGCTTTCCGCTATCCGTGCCGATGAATTGCTTGTTGCCCGTCCATTTTACGAGCACATCTTTCTTGGTCATATCCGCTATCTCCTTATCACGGGTTAATCCCGATGGTTGAATCAACTTCAACCGTTTATGCTACAGATGACTGCGCTTATTTAAACAAGTGATCGAGCCGGACTACACTGGAGCTTCGATCTTTTGTATCGTGTCTGATTATGAAAAAGACCGCCAACTTCGTCGACGGTCTCTGGTCGGGGCGGGCGGATTTGAACCGCCGACCCCTTGCACCCCATGCAAGTGCGCTACCGGGCTGCGCTACGCCCCGAACATGTCCGATTATAGCGCGCCGCGGGGGTTCCTTCAAGGTACGAAGATTAGACTTCTTCGCGGCTCTTCTCCAGCGGATCACGACATGATGGAGATTGGCAAGGAGATTCTTTGCGGTTTTTATGGTTTGCTGAATTCTGCCATGATGCGCACGGTATGGCGGACGCCGGATACGAAGTTGTCGATGACGATGTTCTCGTTCGGCGCGTGGATATTTGCCTTTGGGTAACTGATCCCCGCGGTTGCCACAGGGATTTTTAGATCGTGTATGAACGGATGGTTGGGTCCGGAGCCGGGCGACATGGGCAGGATTCTCTGGGGGACCCCGTAGACATCTTCTGCTGTTTCAACGACGAGATGAAGGAAAGGATCGTCGAGGTCGGTCCGGGCTGGATTTTCACCCGCCAGGTACGTAACCTCCACATCGTGGAAGCCCTCGTTATCCAGATGGTTCTGCAATTGAAGAACGACCTCTTCGGGGTCCTGGTCGGGCACAAGGCGGAAGTCAATCTTCGCGCTCGCCAGGGCGGGGAGGACTGTCTTCGATCCAGGTCCCTGATAGCCTGATGTGAGCCCACAGACTGTGCATGTTGGACTGAATATCTCCTCCCGCAGCAATTCAGGGCCGCCTTCGATGCCCTTCAGAAAACCACCCAGGTCGTAGGTGCTGCGATACTCCTCGGCCATATCTGGGAATTGAGCCATGAGCTCGAGATCACGCTTGCTCGGTGGCAGGACGCGGTCATAAAAACCCGGCAGGCGGATATGTTCATCGGGTCCTTTGAGTGAGTTCAGCGCCCAAATAAGTCTCCAGGCGGCGTTTGGAAATATCGAGCCGCCTAATCCGGAATGGGCATCGAGGCTGGCGGACCTCACGGCGAGTTCCACATAGCAGATGCCGCGCAGCCCCGCGACCTGCCCCGGCGTGCCCTCGTGATCAACCCCTCCGAATTCCCAGATGCACGCGTCCGCGGCAAGAAGGTCGAGGTTGTCGCCGATGAATTCGGGGAGGTTTATGCTGCCGATTTCCTCCTCCCCTTCAATCAGGAACTTGATGTTGCAGGGAAGGTCGCTCTCGCTCTGCAAAAAGGCGTCAATCGCCGCCAGACGGCAGATGATATGACCCTTATCGTCGCTCACGCCGCGAGCGAACATCTTTCCATCACGCAATGCGGGCTCGAAGGGCGGTGAATCCCAGAGCTCGAGCGGCTCTGGCGGTTGGACATCATAGTGGTTGTAGAAGATAAGCGTTCGGTCCGTCCGGCCTTTCCGCTCTGCGTAGACCACCGGGAAGCCCTTTGTCGGCATGATCTGTACTTCGAATCCTCGCGCAAGCAGCAGCTCTGCGGTCAATTCGGCACACTCGACCATGCCTATATTTTGCGTGGCGATGCTGGGTTGGGCGCATAGTCGACTAAGATCACCCAAGCTTGCTTGTAAATTGTGTTGGATTGTGTCATCGAGCGCTTTGAAATCAGCCATTGAAGAAGTACTCCTTATCGTATGTGGGATTATAGTGATGCGCATTATTCTGCCAATTGACTGTTCCTCGATTCGAGAAAGGAATCTATAATCCTGCCCACGGAGGATAGGATGAGAGTGATTGATATCTCTGTTCCAATTAGCCCGGATCTACCAGTATGGCCGGGTGACCCGCCGGTTGAGCTGGAGCGCATCGCCAATATTGCGGAGGGAGCGAACGCAAACGTCTCCCGTCTTGC
>DAOUTT010000020.1 GCA_030668545.1 Anaerolineales bacterium
AAGACGACCTGTTCAGAAAGAATCTGATCGGCCATACATGGCAGCAGCCGGTAGAAGTATGTCGTATTGACGCAATCCATAAACCCATCATCTGCCTCAAGCGGGTCCAGATTCGCGCCAAACCTTGCAATCTCCCTGGCTCCATCGATCAGATCTAAATAGAAGTTAAGCATGAAACCAAACTCGATCAAGCCCGAGAGCATCATGACCAAGAGCGGCAGCAGAACCATGAACTCGACGATGCTTTGCCCACGCGATTTCTTGCGTGCTGTCTTAGAGCGCAACCAATGAAGGCCTCGTGTTTTTACCATTTCCATTAATCCTATGCCATCAGCAATGGCATCCATGTGACATTCATAATTATACGCGCCGTGTTTTACTCAAGGGCTAGTACCGCGGGACCAAGAGAGCATACTGTCAGGTCATTGAGACGTTTTTGTAACAATATAGAAACAAACTCAAGCTCGATTTGAGTTTTCTTCTACATATTGAGGATTCTTTCCAACCATGCCCACCCCCAGAAATAAACCCACCAGGCGCCCAGGATGAGGAAGGGACCATAAGGAATCGGTGTAAACGCGCTGTAGCGGCGGCGTATTTTCATGAATATTAAATAAGCGATACTGAACAGCCCTGCTGCCAGGATGCCGCGCAGCAACGCTTCGATCACCCCTGGAAAGCCAACCGCCAATCCAATGATCGTGGCCAGAGTTACATCACCAAAACCAAGAGCGATTTCATCGTCAGCGTGTTCTTGGCCCCCAGCGATAGTGCGAGCGAATATCCCTCCGAGCAGGTAGAGCAGGAGGAACAGGCCGAATCCAACCGCCCCACCCAGGAGTATCCTGCCCAGACTCATCTGCGGATTCAATAGGCCGAGCAGGATAAATAAAACAGCAGCCGGAAAAGTGACAATATGGAGGATGAGTTTATGCTCCATGTCGATGACGATGATGAGCAAGAAAACCGCACTTATAAGAAAGGCCGACCAGAAACTCGCCGGGGAATTGCTCCAGAAGTAAATGCCAATGGATCCGGCGATGGCCAGTATTTCAACGAGCAAAGTTCGCGTCTGGCGCCTTGTGCTGCAATACTCACAACGCCAAACTCGAGTGATGACCGCGGGGATGGCAAACCAGGAGATCGGTGAGAAAGGGGCTGTGCAAGCAGGGCAGCGTGGCACCTCAGGCTTGCGAAATAAGGGGAGGCTGTCTGCAAGCCAGTTTATAGCGACCCCGAAGGACCAACCGAGGATAGCAATCGCAATAATCATGGTGACTGATTATACATATTCCTTGGAATATCGCCGCGGTTGCCCGCTCCTGACGACGATACGGAGGAAAAACCATTCCCGGTTTTGTCATTTCGAGCGTAGCGAGAAATCCATATGATGTTGCTCATGTGGACTCATCCTTTGAGCCAGCCACAATCCTTAGGCAACGAAGTCCACCCCTTATTGTCATTGCGAGCCGAAGGCGAAGCAATCTCATCCTTTCTTGATGGGAGATTGCCACGTCGCCCTTACGGGCTCCTCGCAATGACAAAAACGGGAAGGGTTCTGCATTACTAATTGTCATTTCAAGCGAAGCGAGAAATCCCCATGATGCTGCTCGCGAGAACTCCCTAAAACGAATCTCTATATAGCTGCAGCCATCGAACCGGAAATTCTCCTTCTCTCAGTTCCTTCGGCAACGAATAGACTAGGCATCCTCGCTAAACGAGTGCTAGAATGCTCCTATGCGTGGTGACCTACCTCAACCCGACCGTGACCGTCTTAGCACACTGACGGCGCTGGTGATCCTTAGCTATGCCTTAATCCGAATCGTTGTCCTGCCTATCTTCTCTACAGAACTCACTTTCGCAGGCTTGATCTTCGAATTCAAGGTGGATACTCGCCTGATCATGTTGACTCTTGCTGCAGCGCTTACAGTTGCCGGAGCAGACTGGTTGCTTCGTTCTCACCCATCCTTGAAATCGGGCGAGCGAACATACGAGCATTGGATCGTCCCTGGATTAACCGCGCTTGCGGCGGGGATCATCCTGACACGTTTGCCGGAAGGGCCTGCACTCTGGGTCGGTCTGGTGGCTGGGGCTGCACTCTTAATGGCGGTACTCCTGGCGGAGTTTTTAATCCACGATCCAGCAGACCCTCGACACGACCTCGCCGCGTTGGTCTTGAGAACCCTGGCCTACCTTCTAATGGTCGGTATTCTGTTCACGATGCATGCAGTCGATTTGCGGTCGGTATACCGTGTCCCGCTGTCGTTGGTTGTTGTCGCAGTCATCAGTTGGCGACTACAACGGCTTACTAAATACGATGATGACCAGGCTGTAGTTTCCGCTCTGCTCGTTGGCGGGATCTCGGCACAACTTGTTTGGGCATTGCACTACTGGCCTCTGCCCTCATTTCGATTCGCCTTGATCGTAGGTCTGTTTGTTTATATTAGCAATGGATTAGTGGAGACTTTGCGGGCTGGAGAGATGAGTAGAGCACGACTGATCGAGCTTACCTCCGTCGCGCTCGTTGGTTTATCGGGGATCCTCGTGTTTTCGTGACAGCGGTTCCTTTAAGAATTTTCGCATCGATTTCTCAAGCAAAGCTTGCCGCGAAACATCCCTAAGAATCTTCTGACTCGGTCAATTCTGTCTCTTGCCTTGAATTTTCGTGTTTTTCTTGAATTTTTTTGCGAGCACGCCACCCCACAAGTCGCTCATCCCCGTTCAATAACCGCTTGATATTCGGGCGCAATGCCCAGATCACTATTAACTCTGCCAGGATTGCATAGCCGACATACGCCCAGGGGCTGAGGCCGAGCGCTGCCCGGATGGTGAAGATGATCCCGGCCAGGAATGACACACTCATCGTTGTCACCGAAGCGTAGCCGATTCCATAGAAGATCGCGGCCACAAGCGGAAGAATGATTAACCCCGCCGGTGGCCATAATCCCATTGCCCCACCAAAAGAGCACGCGCCACCCGCTCCGCCCCGCAATTGAATCTTTCCGTCTTCTCGCCGGATTAGGAAGATGGAATGGTTATGCCCAAGAATCGCAAGGGCTCCGGCGATGGCTTCGATCCAGGGTTCTCCTCCGCCTGTCAATGCACGTGCGACCCAGACCGCTAAAGCAGCCTTTAAGGCATCCGCAATCGCGGTTCCGGCTCCCGCCCAAACACCGGCGACACGCATTACGTTTGTCCCCCCTGTCCTACCGCTATACCACTTTGTGACATCCCGCCTTCTAATGACCCTCACCATTAATAATCCGACGGGGATCGACCCCAGTAAATACCCTGCTATGAGCGCGATGACACTGTTAACCGACATAGCTCCTCCTCATTGAAATTGCCACATTAGAAAACACCAAAAACCAAAAGTTGTTACGGTGTGTGCAATCAATTTCCGACCGCAACAAATCCCGCCACAGGATCGATCCGATAGGCTTGATAGTTCCATTCTTCAGCAAGATGATGCCAGATAATATGAATTGCTTCGGGAAAGGCGCTCTCGCGCCCATCTGATTCCGAGGGAAACTCCGGTCCGTTTGGGTGCGAGTGGTAGATACCGATAAGTTTCCCACCTGCCTCTTCGATTTTGAAGAAAGCGTCAATCTGCTCCCGGGGGTCCATTTGGAAACGCGTCGATGAGTGCAGCATGTTCGTTATGGGAATCACCCACTCCACACGATCAGCGAAGCCCACTAAGATGCCACAGCCCTCCTCCGGAAGGCAGTCTTCGACGTGGCGCTGCATCTCTTCGATTTGCTCGCTCGATAAAGATAGGTTACTGCTCGACATCATATTTAACGACTCGTTACTTTAGGTGACAACACGAGATAGGGAGAGCCATAGGGGATGTTTGATCCTAATGATCTCGCCTCCACCAACAGGAAACTCCTCTGCAGGTTTCCATTTACACCAAGTGAGAGTATCTCAGTATACCCCCTTCCGTTTACCTCTGAGAGCTGCTCGGCGCCCCTTATCCTTCTATGTCGTGCCCACGCGTTCGTAAACTTTTTACCCGAATAGTCTCAGTTTTTAAAAAAAAGAGGGAGCCGTTTTAGCTCCCTCAATGTTGCGTTCTAATAGTGTGAGCTAACCTTCCAGCACACTATATCCCGGGCCGTCCGTGAAGAAGTCATAATTCGGCTGGATGTCAGGGGAAAGATCGATGACTTCTCCAGCCTCAAGAATCTTCGTGTGCTCCAGGTGTACGGCCTCACCATGGTGGTTTTCTCCATCGTAAACCGTATCGAAGCCAGCAGTTCCTGCTGGCATACTCAAGTACTCACCACCCTTGGCGGCGTAATCGGATGGCACTTCGTCTTCGGTGAAGATCGCCTCAAGCGGGCATTCGGGGATGCACGCGCCACAGTCGATGCACGTATCCGGGTCAACGTAGTACCACGGCCATTTATCAGCCGGTTTCCCGGGAACGATGCACTCCACTGGGCATACATCTACACAGCCCGAATCGCGAAGGCACAAGCTGGTGATAATATGGGTCATTATTCATACCTCCAGTATGATAATTGAGAGACGGAGCAGGCATTACCCCTATGCCCACTGCAAGACAGCTTAGCTTTTAAAGCGCCGTGTACTTTCCTGCCAGTTCACGGCTTTCCATCAGCCGGTGAAATACTCTGGTCTGCGTTCTGATACATAAGGTAATAGGCATGTTCCTAAACGTCAAGTCCCAAAATTGGCTATCTCGCATCGCAAAGATAATCAAGCGCATGTAGTTCGAGCGCTATTTCCTTTTCCTTCATTCCATTCTAAACACTATACTTATCCAAGGAAATTAGCTCATGGCTCTCGACAATATTTGCGAATGGATTGTAGTCTTCAGAATCAGAATTTGTCAAGCGAAATGATGTCTATGAAGCAACCCGGAACATACGCACCTGAAGATAAACCTCGCATATCTCCGATTCTTGCGTTGGGACTGGGGATCGTCGCTGCCTCCACTTCATCCATCTTTATTCGCTTCGCCCAAAACGATGCTCCATCTTTGGTAATAGCAGCATATCGATTATCGATCGCATCTTTGATCCTGGCCCCCTTTCTCTTCCGCCAGCGTGAAAAACTGCGGGAACTCTCCAGAGCACAATATAAATTGGCATTCCTCTCGGGGTTATTTTTAGCCCTGCACTTCGGCGCCTGGATCACCTCACTCGAATATACTAATGTCACCAGCTCAGTGGTCCTCGTTCAAACGACCCCACTTTTCGTCGCTGCGTTCTCTCCTCTTCTCCTCGGCGAGATACCTTCGCGTAGAACTTTGATCGGTTTGGGGCTGGCATTCGGCGGTGGATTGATGATCGCATTAAGCGATTACTGTGTTTTCAGTGAGGGGTTTTCATGTGTTACCACAACATCGGGCGGCGGAACGAATGTCTTGCTTGGCGACCTGCTCGCTCTTTTGGGAGGCGCAGCCGGAGCAGCTTATCTCATCATCGGGCGGCGCCTTAGGTCTGATTTTTCACTCCTCATCTATATCGGTCTTGTGTATTCCTCCGCTGCGGTCTTTTTGATCGTTGCCGTGATTTCATCTGGGGACAACCTTTTTGGATACCCACCGATCACATACCTCTGCTTCCTGCTGCTTGCGATCTTCCCACAATTATTCGCCCATTCAACTTATAATTGGGCATTGCGGTACTTACCCGCCACTAAGGTTTCAATCACACTTTTAGGCGAGCCCATTGCTGCGGCTGTTTTAGCCTACCTTGTGCTTAGCGAGCTGCCATCACCCTTACGTATCGCAGGCGCCGCAACCGTTTTATTCGGGGTCGCGTTTTCACTGATCCGGACTCATCCGGGGGGAGCAGCGACCGATTGATTACAAATTAAACTTACACAATCACAGGAGTTATTAAATGCAGACCAGATGTTATCGTTGCGGCAAAAATTTCCACATCAAGAAAGAGGAAATCACCTTCGCACTTGAAGCTCTCGAGGAAAGCGAAGGGAATCATTACGTTGTCCGCTGTCCAGGTTGCCGCCATGCCAATCGCATTTCTATCGAACAATTAAGGAAGGCAGCACCAAGAAGCGAAGAAAGTAGTGAGGACAGCAAGCAGGAATAACGAGTTGAACACGCCATCTCGTAATTATTTGAACTTACCAACGATGCTGCCTCACTCCTCGCCATTCATCCAGATGGGCGCTGCCTCCTTCGATACAGGCTGGAGGATGCCCCATTGATAATTGACATCTCACACTACGCGAGTGGCACATCGCTTGAAAGCCCGCTGCTTCTAAAACCCACCCACGTCAGACATCCCAACTGGCGCCTGGCTTATCGCCAGATTGTGGGGTGACGGCTCACCCCAAATTTGGGTAGCACCTTTGCCAAGAGAGCAAATCCAGTGCTCGGCATCACCTGCTCTGCGCCAGCATAGGAGACAATCATGAAATACACGACCGTCATCACAGCAAATCAGCTCGAACCTCATCTAGAAGAAGCAAATTGGGCGATTTTTGACTGCCGCTTTGACCTTGTTCAACCGCACTGGGGCGAAGAACAATATCTGATCGAACACCTTCCTGGAGCTGTCTATGTCCATCTTGACGATAATCTATCCGCGCCAAAGAGTGGGACGAACGGGCGCCATCCTCTCCCTGGAATCGAAGTCATTGCAGCCTACTTCTCTGAATTAGGGATTGATGAGGGCGCCCAGGTCATAATTTACGATTCACGCGGTGGGGGTATAGCAGCCCGTTTATGGTGGATGCTCAAATACTTGGGGCATGAAGCAGCCGCCGTATTAGACGGAGGCTTTCCAGAATGGAAACGGCTCGGGCTTCCGGTCCAGACTAATCGTGAATCCCGGGTCCCCAGACAATTCGAACCACGGTTGAAACCGGATTTAAAGGTTGTCGCCGATGAAGTCCTTGAACGAAGATCGCAGGGCTCCAGTCTCATCCTTGATTCACGTGCGCCGGAGCGTTATCGAGGTGAGGAAGAACCCTTCGACCCTATTGCCGGCCGTATCCCTGGAGCGGTAAATCGGTTCTGGCAGATGAATCTCGGCGCAGACGGCTGTTTTAGGAACCCTGACGTCCTTAGAGCAGAATTTGACAGCTTGATCGGCGCCATCGCACCAACAGATACCATCGTCTATTGCGGTTCAGGCGTAACCGGATGCCATAACGTTCTCTCTACGTCCTACGCGGGATTCCAGGGCGTCAGATTATATGCAGGCTCCTGGTCCGAGTGGTCAAGCGATCCCAACAGGCCGATCGAAACAGGACCATATCCTGACTGATCCCCAACATCCTCCAGTTGATCTGTCCAGGCCCTGTCCGCGTTGCTTCTAGACTTTGTGGAATCAGGAAGCTCTGTTTCCGGCCGCAGGCGTAAGTGTCGAGGGCGATTTGCCTCGACCATATATCCTACGCGTAGAGACGCAGCATGCTGCGTCTCTACAACCACCAACGATGCGTTCCCCAATCATAACCTCCCGCAGGTTTGAAACCTGCGGGAGGTTATGAGAGTCAATTGCTTGAGGGCGGCGGACCGACACACAGGCCGCTTCCACTGCTCCTCGGAATAACAGTCTGCGGGGACTTGTTATTCTAAACGGCTAGAACTACTCATTGAATAAACGTTCCAGTGCGATTATCGCCAGTTTCTGCGCCGTATCCAGGTCTTTCCCTTCATCCCCGCTGTTGACATCAATCTGTAAATAGACATCCCAAAGAAGAACATGAAGCCCGTTCCACAATTCCACACCACTGCCCCCCCAAAACGCCTCGTCGCCAATATCCGCGACCGGCTTCGTATACCTATCCGAGACATTCCGTCCTGCGAATAATTGATCCACGGAATACCCATTCTGCCGTAGGAATGCTTCCATGCCCTCATTGAAGACGACTATGAGGCGGACAACAGGGGGATCATCCTCATCCGCTCCATGGAAAGTGCAGATCATCTCGCCGATAGGATTATCTGCCGCCTCGAAAGATGATTCACCTAATGGAATACCCAGTTCATCCTCGATTTCATCAGGCATGAGCAGAGAACATGGATCCCTTGGTGTTGTCGGTTCCTGTCTATCCGGGTTGATCTCGCCAGGTTGAATCGCCCCAATTGAGGATGGGCGTATTGCGGGCGGTGCGCTCTTGCCCAATCCTCTTACGAACAGGAAGGCGACAATGGCCGCTAGGAAGATAAATACCAGGGCAGGAAGCAGCCATCGTGGGATATCTTTCTCTCTCATTAGTTTCCTCTCTTGACCCATCGCTGCAGTTTCTTCAAGAACTTATTACCAATACATAATATCTCGATTTCAAGAACTCCGCTGTATTACCAAGCTCTCAGATCCCCTTCTTTCCACTCAGGGGGAGAAAGGCTCTACACCGCCTAGCAGCAATGGGCGCTCGTATTTAAAGGAGATTAACGCAAGCTCTTGTGGAGATAAACAATCGCTCGCGGCTCAGACTCAGGAATAAAGACCGTGCTCGAGAAGGTAATCTGAGACAGCAGGGGGGATTAAATATCGATAGGGATGTCCCTCGTGCACACGACGGCGGATTTCCCTGCCTGAGATCATGATCGGTGGAACGCCCAGAAAAACCAGCTTGTCCCCCAACCCCGGGAGCTCCTCCTGCAATTGAGCCACCTCGTATTCCACGGCGAGGCGATTCATGACACCGATCAAATCACAGGAATCCACAAAACGCTGTGGCAAATTCCAATCAGGGAGATCACGCAGTGAATCCTCCCCCATCAAATAAGCGAATTTCGCGTCGGGATATCGCCTCCTCAACCACTCCATCGTCCCATGTGCATAGTGAGGTGGAGGTCGGTCGAGATCCGCAGGCGAGAATTCGAATGCAGGATCAGCATCTGTCACCAATTTGACCATCGCCACACGGTGTTCGACCGATGAAATGAGCTGAGTTTGTTTATGAGGTGGCTGCGCGGTTACTACCCAGAGGACTCTTTTTAGGCCAAGAACGGAACGAGCTTCATCCGCCAGAATCAGATGAGCGAGGTGGGGAGGGTCAAATGTCCCTCCAAGCACTCCGATTAAATCACCCATTCGAGCTCATTTTCCCCGATGCGAACGGTATCGCCAGACTTGATCCCAGCTTCTTGCAGCGCAGCTTCAACGCCAAGCCGCACGAGAAGTTGTTGGAATCTGCGTATTGCCTCATCATATTCCCAATACGTCATTGCTGCTGCCCGTTCAACCGCCTCCCCTGAGACTCGCCAACCGCCATCCGCTTCACGTGTGATTTTAAAATCTCTCGCCTCAAGCTCTGGCTGGTAAACAGGCAGCTCTCCTTCGATTAACTCTGGAGCAGGAATAGTTTGCAATTCCTTGAGGGCAGCAAAAAGCAACTCCCTCAAGCCATCCCGTGCGAGAGCAGATATCGTGAATACCTGGTACCCCGCAGATTCAAATCTGCTCTTCAATCCATCAATGCGCTCCCTGACTTCTGGGAGATCGATCTTCGTAATCGCCACAATTTGAGGTTTCTCCCCCAGCATTGGGTCAAAATAGGCTAACTCTGCATTTATTTGAGAGAAATCAGCTAATGGGTCAATAGATAACCCATCTATTAGATGGATTAATACCTGCGTTCGCTGGATATGGCGTAAAAATTGAAATCCCAAACCCACACCTTGATGGGCTCCTTCGATAAGCCCGGGGATATCGGCAAGGACAAGCACCTCGTCGACATCGAGCTTGGCGACGCCTAGATTTGGAGAAAGTGTCGTAAAAGGATATTCAGCGATCTTAGGCTTAGCATTCGTTACCGCTGCCAACAAAGTCGACTTCCCAGCATTCGGCACACCGATAATGCCAACATCGGCAATTAATCTTAATTCCAGGTATATCCAGTGCTTTTCCCCCGGGGCGCCTTTCTCCCCCACTCGAGGCGTCTGATTGCGTGACGTTGCGAAGCGTGAATTTCCGCGACCCCCGCGACCGCCACGGTAGATAATGAGCTCCTGACCTGGTTCCACGAGATCTCCTAGAAGCGCATCCGTCTTGTCATCGCGAACAATCGTGCCTGGCGGGACAAGAATCTGGACATCCTTGCCGCTCTTTCCAGTCCTATTGTTCCCTCCCCCGCGTTTGCCCTCTTGAGCGCGAAAGTGCCGTTTACCTCGGAAAGCGGATAATGTCGTCCGTTTTGGATCAACAACAAGAACCACATCCCCACCCTTCCCACCATCGCCCCCATCAGGGCCTCCGCGAGGGACATATTTCTCCTTCCGGAAGTGAATAGCGCCATCGCCTCCCTTGCCTGAGGAGACCTGGATTCTCACTTCGTCTAGAAAATCACCATGCTTCTGCACAAACACTTCTCCGCTTTCCTTGCCATTATACTCGTCAACCATCTTCCTCATCTAAACTGAGAATTATTAATCGGGTCACCCACACGACTTGGAGGCTAAGCCAAAGCGCTAAGTGTAAGCAGCTGTTGATCGATTCAACACATAATCAATTAGGGATAGATGATGTAAAAGGTAGGATTTGTTTGCACAACCCTCGTAGATATGTTAGATTTGGCAAACATTGCTACAGACATCACACGGAGCAAAGCATGCCTGCAAACAAGGTTCCTGACATCGTCGTTGGTCGTCTTCCACTCTACCTGAGAGCCTTATCACAAATGGCTGGTGAGGGGAAGGAGATAACATCCTCCCAAGAACTGGGTGGGCAGCTTGGTATCTCCTCAGCACAGATCCGCAAAGATCTCTCACAATTTGGCGAATTCGGAAAGCAAGGTACCGGTTACAACATCAGCTTTCTCTTTGACCAGCTGAAGCGCATCTTGAAAATTGAGCGCGTATGGGATGTCGCCCTCATTGGTGCTGGAGATCTTGGCAGTGCTGTCGCTAACTATGGAGGTTTCCTCGATCGAGGATTTCGAATCGCGGACATATACGATAATGATCCGGAAAAAGTCGGTCAACCAGTTGGACAGTTCCTCATCCGCAGTACCGGAAATTTGGTAGATGAGATTCGGACCCAGCAAATAAAAATCGCAATGCTCGCTGTTCCTGCCTCCGAAGCCCAGCAAGTTTCAGAGAAGCTGGTCGAAGCTGGCATCGAGGCCATAATGTGCTATGCACCGACATCACTCTTTGTACCAGACAACGTTAGGGTGCAATATATAGACCCTCTCCTTCACCTGCAGCATATGACATATTACCTGCCTGACTGAATAGCGAGATTGCAGCTGTACAGGCCCCACTGCGCACAACCCAATTAATTCTCTCCTCCATTTATTATGGAAAGGTGACATATCCATGTACACCTTAAGTGTAGAAGAGTAGGTTTTAGAGCCTATTCCCTCCCACGTCACCTGCAAGTCGAGACCTCAGTATTCTTCAGTTGAACGATCCAGGATTTGATTAAAACGCTTCTCCATTATGTGGAGTGTGGAAGCTCTGCTTCCGATCGCAGGCACAGCACGCGGCTTTAGATCTGCGCGTAACCCCCCCCCGCAGGTTTTAACCCTCCCGCGGGTTTGAAACCCGCGGGAGGTTAATAGACACTTTTGAAGGAAACTTTAAAATGAAAAGCGCCCGGTTACGGCGCATGATTACCAACTTGGCGTATTTACATGCTCATACTTTTGGGAGAGTCCGCCTCAGACGATCCAGCATACCCAACCCTCGGTACGCTCCTCGGGCTATGCATGCGACAGGTTCTTCCGCCCGATACGCGGGGACA
Organism: Anaerolineales bacterium; assembly: GCA_030668545.1. Classification (GTDB taxonomy): domain Bacteria; phylum Chloroflexota; class Anaerolineae; order Anaerolineales; family E44-bin32; genus E44-bin32. The sequence continues at coordinate 11,700 of DAOUTT010000020.1, forward strand.
CCCGTTTCTCTCGTGAGCCACTTATCAATCCCCCGCAGGAGCGAACCACCTCCACAAATCACCATTCCACGATCGATGATGTCGGAAGCAAGCTCCGGTGGAGTTTTCTCAAGAACCTCTCGAATCGACATCACCATTAACTGGAGCGTTTCCTGTAGTGCCTCAACGATTTCACTCGTTGAGATCGTAACAGGACGGGGCAGACCCGTGACCTGATCCTGACCCTGGATCTCGATTGTGCGGTCCTCATCCTGAGGAAGCGCAGCTCCGATTCGGATCTTCGCCTCTTCCGCAGTCCTCGGGCCGATAATCAAGCCATATTTCTTGCGGACGTAGGTGCTGATCGCTTCATCAAGCTTTAACCCCCCGAGCCTGGTTGCACCTTGAGCCACAATGCCGCTCATGGCGATCATAACCGCTTGAGTCACCCCTCCGCCAAGATCGACGACCATATTTCCCGAGGGCGTTGTAATCGGTAAACCAACACCGATCGCGGCCGCGAGCGGCTCTTGTATGAGGTGAACATCCCGACTTCCAGCCTGAAGAGTAGCCTCATGAACCGCGCGCATCTCAACGCTCGTAACCCCTAAGGGAACCGTGATCATCACACGCGGTTTGAAGAGCCGTGCGGGACCAGAAACCCGTTCAATGAAGTACCCCAACATGCGGTGAGTCACTTCAAAATCGGCGATAACTCCGGCCCGCAGAGGGCGTGAAACTTCGATGCTTTCCGGGACACGACCATCCATCTCACGCGCCGAATGACCGACGTCTACGATCTTCAATTCATCAATGTCGATCGCCACAACCGTTGGCTCGTGCAGAATGATCTCGTCGTTCTCACAAATTAAGGTATTGACTGTGCCAAGATCGATCCCTAAATCCTTACCAAATATGGACATGGATTAGGTTCCTTCATCATCACGCGACCCCGACGGGGAAAGCTGGGGGCGCTTCTTAAATCGTTTCACGGCATCAATACGCACGCGGGAGCGCTGCAGGGCTGCCTGGATGCGGAGATACTCATCGGTGTCAGGCGGAGGTCCTTCCTGCAAATACTCTTGTGCACGCTCTCTGGCTGCCTCCGCACGGCTTAGGTCGATCTCATCTACACGTTCGCCAACATCGGCGAGAACTGTGATCACATCCGGTCGGACTTCGAGAATTCCACCGGCGATGGCAAAGGCTTCTTCCTGACCTTGATGGCGAACGATTAGAACTCCAAATTCAAGCGTCGTGAGAAGTGGAGCGTGGTTTGGAAGAATACCTAGCTCACCCTCCGAGCCGGGAGCGATAACAATATCCGCTTCACCTTCATAGAGGGAACGATCCTGAGTGACAATCTCGCATCGAATCGACATATAGAGACTTTTCTTGTCCTGTTAGCTAAATCCGAGTTGATCAGCTTTTTTCACTGCATCTTCGATGTTTCCAACCATGTGGAATGCTTGCTCCGGCAAGGTATCGTACTGCCCATCGAGAATTTCACGGAAGCCGTCGACAGTTTCACGCAAGGGGACATAGCGGCCATCTTGCCCCGTGAATTGTTCGGCGACATGCATCGGCTGGGAGAAGAAGCGTTCTATCTTGCGGGCGCGGGATACGACAATCTTATCCTCTTCGCTCAGTTCTTCGATACCCAAGATGGCGATGATGTCCTGCAAATCCTTGTATCGCTGGAGGATTTGCTGCACTTCGCGGGCGACTGCGTAATGTTCCTCGCCGACAACCTGTGGATCGAGAATCCGTGATGTGGACGCCAGCGGATCAACCGCTGGATAGATCCCTTTCTCAACAATGGAGCGTTCAAGAGCAATGGTTGCGTCAAGGTGGGTGAACGTCGCTACTGGAGCGGGATCGGAGTAGTCATCTGCGGGGACATAGACGGCCTGCATTGAGGTAATCGAACCGGTATGCGTGGATGTGATCCGCTCCTGGAGTTCACCCATCTCAGTCGCCAAAGTAGGTTGATAACCTACAGCCGAGGGCATCCGTCCTAAGAGTGCGGATACCTCAGAGCCAGACATGCTGAAACGGAAAATATTATCAATGAACAGAAGAACATCTCGTCCCTGATCTCGGAAATACTCGGCCATCGTTAACGCGGTCAATCCCACTCGGAGTCTCACTCCGGGTGGTTCGTTCATCTGACCATATACCATAACTGTATCCGGGAGAACGCCGGATTCGATCATCTCGCGGTACATCTGCGTTCCTTCTCGCGTTCGCTCACCAACGCCAGCAAATACCGAGTTGCCCTGATGAACTGTCGCTATTGAACGGATCAGCTCCTGGATGATGATCGTCTTTCCTACTCCAGCGCCGCCAAATATGCCCGTTTTTCCGCCACGGGTGAACGGGGCGATTAGGTCAATCACTTTTAAGCCTGTTTCAAAGACTTCTACCCGTGTGGATTGCTCTTCAAAAGAGGGCGCTGGACGGTGAATAGGATAAGTATCTTCCGCATTGACCTGACCACGATCGTCGATGGGTACTCCGAGGACATTGAACATCCGGCCGAGGGTCGCTTCTCCCACTG
>DAOUTT010000032.1 GCA_030668545.1 Anaerolineales bacterium
ATAAATATTAGCTAATCCTATATACGCAGGGAGAAGGGGATCGGTTGCACGCTTTCCGGGGCAAATGAACACTGAGCAGTTAGAAATCGTATAAGGTGTAAGGTGTGACTGCTCTCAATCCTAGACTTCAACCGCTTATGATCGCTGCGCATGAACGCAATCTATGACAATAAACTTTCAGACAATCAGGAAATTGAACCTCATGAGTCATTCTTTGAAGCGCCAATGGCGACTCCCTTTTCTCCTTATCCTCATTTTCGGAATTCTCGCTCTCGCCAGCTGTCAAATCTCCGACATTGAACAGTCATCCATCACTCCAACAGTCTTACCCTCTACAATCCCAGCATCCGAGTTCAACACTCTAAGGCTAACCCAAACCGAAATAGACTCCCTCAACAGTTTACAGAAGGTAGATGATCATCCGCTATATGTGATGCAACACCAAGGACCACATCGCGAGACGAGTCTTGCTGCACCAAGAGCGAATGAATTGCAGCGATCTAATTTCGAGTTTGAAAATCCTACTCCACTGTGGGCATGCTCCCTGTTCACAGCTCTCGCCGATCCGCAAGGCGGGGTATACGGACGCAACTTCGATTGGGAATTCAGCCCTGCCCTCTTACTCTTCACCGATCCTCCTGATGGGTACGCCTCGGTGTCTATGGTGGATCTGGCATATTTCTTTGATGCCCCTGCCGTTACTCAACTGATGGATCTGGATCTCAACGACCTGGAGCCTTTATTGAACACGCCGTCAATGCCCTTTGATGGGATGAACGAGAAAGGTCTGGTTATAGGCATGGCTGCCGTTCCAGAATCGCCAACGCCAAGCGACCCGAATAACAAGAGCGTAGGTTCCTTAGGTGTCATCCGCATGATCCTGGACCACGCCACTAGCGTTGAAGACGCGCTCACGATCATGGGAGGCGTTAACATCCTCTGGCATGGCGGGCCACCGCTCCACTATCTTATCGCCGACGCCAGCGGCACATCCGCATTGGTTGAGTTCGTTGCTGGTGAGATGATCGTTCTCTACAACACAAACCCCTGGCACCAGGCGACGAATTTCCTCCTCAGCAATGCCAGCGGCTCAGCAGATGGGATCTGTAATCGCTATGATGTAATCACTGAAAGTTTGCAGGATGCGCAAGGAGATTTATCTCTCGGGGAAGCGATGGAACTGCTCGCAGATGTATCGCAGTCTTCAACTCAGTGGTCCGTCATCTATCAACTTCACACGGTGCAGATCTCTCTCGCCATGGGTCGCCACTATTCAGAGATTCATACCTTCCATCTCGAAGCCCCTGCCCTGGAAGACTGACCGCGCCTTTCTGAATCGTCTGGAGCAGTTTGGAAGATGGTTTAATACACCAGGAGGAGAGTGATGTCGAAGGAAATTGATTGGGGAGGAATTCTTCACAAAGATCCGACTGGCTGGCTGCTCGAGGAAGATCGGGCGAATCCAGGGGTGCGCTATATGACGTTGCGCGACCTTTACGAACTCCCGCAGGATGACTCAGTGTTGGTCAAAGCGGGTCAGGCTGTGATGAAGACTGGACCTGTGCCTGTCATCCTCGACGCTCAAGATCCGGAGGGTTTCTGGGTTAAAGAAGGACCAGGGTACAACCCGAAATACCGCTCCACTGTATGGTCACTCATCTCCTTGGCGCAGCTTGGAGCTTCACCCGACGACCCCAGGGTCCGACGAGGGTGTGAGTATTATCTCGAGCACGCAATTTCTAAGGAAGGGGCTTTCACAATGACGGGCTCGCTCTCGGGCTCGATCTATTGTCTCACCGGAAATCTCATAACCGCTCTAATCGATCTTGGCCTTTGGAGCGATGCACGCCTGGTTGCAACGCTGGGCTGGTTGGTGCGGTCAACGATTGGGCAAGGTTCTCGACAACAAGACAAGCCGAATTCACCACCTTTCTACCTCAAATCCGGTGTCAGCGGCCCCGTCTTCGAATGCTCTGCTAACAATAGACTCCCCTGTGCCTGGGGAGGCTTAAGGGTCATGCGCGCCCTGACCCGCATCTCTGAACGTGATCGGACCCCGCAAATAAATCAAGCCATCAAAGTCGGCACTGACTTTTTCTTCAGCCGCGATCCAGCCGATGCCGATTACCCCATGGGATGGAGTGAGAAACCCAATCGCAGCTGGTGGAAATTCGGCTACCCGATCTTCTACATCTCGGACATGCTTGAGATCCTCGAGGTCCTATCTGCGCTCGGGTTCGCCGCCGACGCGCGCCTCGATAACGCCTTCCAGCTCCTGCTGGATAAACAGGATGACCAGGGGCGCTGGCCGCTCGAATACACCTACAATGGCAAGACTTGGGTGGACATAGAAGATAAAGGCAAACCGAGCAAATGGGTCACGCTGCGAGCGCTGCGTGTGATTCGCGCACGAGCTCAAGCAACAAACGGATAGTAAACTGGAAACACTTTATTCGTAACCCTGGATTAAGAATCTATCCCCGGGTGGAGGATCACCAGAGCTTTGTCCTCGGCGAGACTTTCCAAATCCTGTCGACTCGGTGAGGGCGGCAATCCTTCCGCTCGCAACATCATCCCGATCATCCGTGGGTGGCGCACAAGGCGAACTTCCAGAAATTCCGCGATCCGGACAGGGTCTGTGCAAGTCTCTGCGAACGCATCGAACTCCTTCCGGCCAACCTTTACTCGCACACCCGGATCAGCCAGGATGTTCTTGTACCAATCAGTTCGGGTACCGAAAGCTGAGCCGACGTAGTACTTTCCTTCGATCTGTTCATATTGCAGCGGGGTTACTCGCAGGAGCCCGGTTTTCCGTCCCCTGGTGGTCAGTAGAAGAACCAGTTTTCCTATTATTGTTCCGAGTCCCAACGCATAAGCAATTCGCGGCGGCTTGTTAAAGAATTTATATAGCTTCCGGGTCCTCGGCCGCGGAGCATCTTTGTCACCCATCTCAGTTCCTTTCAGATATCTCCTCTTTCTCTCTTATCCTACGCTATTCAACATCAAAAGGGGAATACTCATAGAAAGAAGGCTACCGCGCTGTGAAATACTCAATGCGATAAGGGTCCATGGCCAGGCTGGATACCGGTAACGAATCGATCGGCTTCAATTTGGTTCTTCAACTCAATGATTTCAAGATGTTTGTTTTGGGGCATTTGAAATAACTGCGGGTATTCGCGTCGGCGCCGCTTATAAGTCCGTAACACCCACCAGACGATCGACTCTGTGTTGAACAACGCCCGGCTCAAGCTCTCGCGGTTACCCGCAAACAGCTCCTCGCGGGTAACAACCCTCCGCAATGTCCTCCTGAGGGCTCTCGAGAAAATCGTCCGGAAGGGATAATTCAGCCAGACTAGGTGCGTCGCTCTAGGCCAGATGATGTCGCGCACCTTGCCGTAATTACCATCAATAACCCATCGATCCTGTACTGTGACCTCTGCTACCAATGAACGGAATTCCTCTAATGGTCGCATCTGCCAATCGGGAAGCCAGTGGAGCACGTCCAATTCAGTGTGCGCTATGGCTAGCTTGTCAGCAAGCTGACTCGCGAAAGTTGTCTTTCCCGAGCAGCTCGTTCCGATGACGACAACGCGTTCCATGGGTCGAAATGATCTCGGTTCCATAAACTAGAATCCCACCCTGCCCATGTCCCTTCCGTAATGAAGAGATGTGCAGGTCTCCCATTGTACCGTCCATACCGGCTATGCTGTACTTTTACCGCCGGTATCAAGAATCACACTTTGCGAAATATCGCTCGGTCAATGGCCAGTTGGTTTTCTGATCAGGTAAGATAGAATTCATCCAGCCTTGAATAGCGCAGGGAAGTTAAGTTCAAAGCTAGTCACTCTCTACAGACCAAGCTTCAGATCCTCCCTGCTTATTAACAAAGGAGTCAACCAAACATGAGCACATATGGCTTTGATCTCATCGCAACAAGAGAAATCCCGGAATATAAAAGCAAGGTGGATTTTTTTCGGCATGAGAAGACGGGCGCAGAACTGCTCTCCATTCAAAATAACGACGAGAACAAGTTCTTTGGCATCACTTTCCGCACACCCCCGCCTGACTCCACCGGAGTCGCCCACATCCTCGAACATGCAGTCCTGGCCGGCTCAGAAAAATATCCATTGAAAGAACCCTTCGTCGAGCTTCTGAAGGGATCCCTGGCCAGCTTTGTCAACGCGATTACCTTCGAAGATAAAACTACATATCCTGTAGCGAGCCAGAATCTCCAGGATTTCTACAACCTGATTGATGTCTACATCGACGCAGTCTTCCATCCATTGCTGTATGAACGAATCTTCGAGCAGGAGGGATGGCACTATGAATTGGAGGATCTCGAGCAACCCCTTCGATATAAGGGAGTGGTCTTCAATGAGATGAAGGGGTCCATAGCAAACCCCGACAATGTGCTGTTAAAAGAAATCCTGAAATCGCTCTTCCCTGATACTCCTTATGCGAACGAATCCGGTGGCGTTCCAGAAGCGATCCCGAATCTGACCTATGCTCAATTCAAGGCCTTCTTTGACACTAACTATCACCCCAGCAATGCCCGCATCGTTTTCTATGGGGACGATCCACCTGAAGAGCGCCTGCGTCTGATTCAAGAATATTTAAAGGATTATGGTCCCGCAGCCGAGAATCCGGCCATACCTCTCCAGAAGGCATTTACAAAACCTTCATCCTGCACCATCCCTTACGTCGTGAGCGAGACTGATGAGTCCGCAAAAAGCCTGATCACGGTGAGCTGGATGCTCCCCGAGAATAACGATGCCGAACTGGCGATGGCTTACACCCTTCTCGCCCATGTTCTTATGGGAACGCCTGCATCTCCACTGCGACGAGCGCTCATCGAATCGGGTCTCGGAGAGGAAGTAATCGGGAGCGGGTACGATTACGGTTTGTTTACGACCCTGCGGCAGTTTTTTTTCACAGCTGGAATGCGCGGCGTACAGACGGAGGACGTAGATAAGATCGAAGATATCATTCTCACCACGCTCACAGCTATCGTCGAAAATGGCTTTGATAAAGCGATGGTCGACGCGACTTTGAACACCATCGAATTTCAGCTCCGGGAAAATAATTTCGGCTCTTATCCACGCGGTTTGGTTCTGATGGTGCGTGCGCTTACAACATGGCTTCATAACGGCGACCCTTTCGCCTCTCTGGATTTCGCCCCTCCATTGGAAGCGGTAAAACGCCGTTTGGCCGCGGGTGAACCGATCTTCGAAACGATGGTGCGGCAACACATGGTCGAAAATTCCCACCGCACTACCGTCCACCTGATTCCGGACCCCGGGCTTCAATCGAGGCAAGAGGAGGCGGAAAAGAACCGCCTCGAAAAAACTCGCTCTTCTTTCTCGGAGGGTGAACTCCAGGGGATTATCGAAAGTACGAATAAACTTAAAGAATTTCAGGGGACACCCGACAACCCGGAGGCTCTCGCTCTGCTGCCGACACTCAAACACAGTGACCTGGAATCAGAAGAACGCCGGATTCCTCTGGCCGAATCGGAATTATCCGGGGTTAGGGTTCTCTATCACGATTTACCCACATATGGAATTACCTATCTCGACCTGGGTTTTGATCTGCATGCTCTTCCTCTTGAGCACCTCCCTTACATCCCGCTGCTCGGGCGAGCTTTCACCGAGATGGGAACAGAAAAAGAGGATTACATCCAACTCGCCCAACACATCGGCCGCACGACAGGAGGCATCGAGGCAGAGACCTTTACCTCGATGATGCCCAATAAGGATGAGGATGCTGCCTGGTTATTTATACGGGGAAAAGCCACGGCGGAAAGAACCGACGACCTGCTCTCAATTTTCAAGGATATCCTCGGCGGTGTATGCCTCGACAACCAGGAACGCTTCCGGCAAATTGTCCTTGAAGAGAAAGCGCAACTGGAAGCAGAGGTCGCCCAACTCGGTCATCAGGTTGTTTATCGCCGTTTACAATCGGGCCTGCATCGTGCCGGCTGGGCTGATGAGCAGATGAACGGTTTGGAGTACCTTTTCCATATTCGTGAACTCGCCGAGCAGATTGATAATAACTGGTCCGATGTCCTGCAAACACTGGAAACCATCTGGCGCTCCCTTATCCACAGGAAGGGCATGATTTGCAATGTCACGATGGACGGGGAACAGTGGCGCACGGTTAAACCAGCGCTAGAAACTTTCCTGGCTGCGATGCCTTCAAGGGATATTCCCGTGCATAAATGGGCGCCAGAGTTATCAGTAGATAATGAAGGGCTGACCATCCCGGTTAAAGTTAATTACGTTGGAAAGGCAGCCGATATTTATCGACTCGGGCATAAGCTGCACGGATCTCACCCTGTCGTTGCAGGTTACCTGATGACGACCTGGCTGTGGGATATGGTCCGCCTGCAAGGTGGTGCCTATGGCGCGTTCAGCGTATTAGACAACATCTCAGGTGTCTTTGCCTACCTTTCATACCGCGACCCAAACCTCCTCAAAACGCTGTCGATCTTCGACGAAACGGGAGATTTTTTGCGAAAACTTCAACTGAGCGACCAGGAGTTAACCAAGAGCATCATTGGCGCAGTCGGCAGGCGAGATCAGTATATGCTGCCCGATGCTAAAGGCTTCACTTCATTGAAACGATATCTTTCCGGCGTAAGCGATGAATACCGACAGCGGATCCGCAATGAAGTGCTGGCAACGACCGCGGGTGATTTCGCATCCTTCGCTGAAGTGTTGGACAGTGTGGCACGCGCAGGACGTGTTGTGGTGCTCGGATCCGAGGATGCAATCAAGGAAACGAATGCCAAGATGGGAGATGACTGGGTTCAACTCATTCCCGTTCTGTAACGAATGGATCACTTTGAAGTGTTCTCCTCCAAATTGAGGATGTGAAAAGAAGGTTTACGCTACCTTGTTCCGCCCAAAGCTGAATCTCGAGGATCAGTTTTAATCTAACCACCCGCAGGTTCAAACCTGCGGGTGGTTTAACGTACGGACATTAAGCGCCGTCTCCACCTGTGGATCGTGGGGACCAGAAGTTAGGGTGTTGCTGTATTAGCGATGGAGCTTCAGGATAATTCCTTCTTCATCGCCATACCCAAGCGATAGATGCCTTCGTTGATCAACTCCTCGTTGGCATAGGAAAAGTTTAGACGCATCGCCTGGTCACCACCCTCCCCACCGGGGTAAAAGGCAAAACCGGGCACATAAGCCACGTTCATCTCCAACGCTTTGTCGATGAACTCTCGCGTCTTGATTTGTTCAGGTACCTGCGCCCACAGGAAAAGCCCACCTTTAGGCCGTGTGTACGTGCACTCCTGCGGCCAATGCTCGGCGATGGCGTCCATCATCGTGTCCCGTCTCTGGCTGTAAACTCCCCGAAGCCTCTTCACATGCTGACGCAGAAATCCTCGCTGGCAAATATCGTTGACGACCATCTGAACGAAGGTTCCTGTATGCAGGTCGGCTCCTTGCTTGGCTTGCACAAAACGAGTGATGATCGGTTTCGGTGCCACGACATAGGCGAGGCGGATGCCCGGTGTGAGCGTCTTGGAGAATGTGCTCAGATAAATCGTCCGTTCGGGTGCGAGTCGAAAGATCGGGGTAATGTACTCCCCCTCATAGCGCAATTCACCGTACGGGTCGTCCTCGATAATCACGAGGTCATGTTCGCGGGCGATCTCCACCAGACGCTCTCGCCGCTCCAGAGGCATCGTCGTTCCGGCGGGGTTATGGAAATTCGGCAGCACATAGATCAATTTATGGTCGTGATCGGAATCGAGAATCGCCGGCAGGTCATCGATGATGATGCCATCCCCGTCCACTGATAAAGAACAAAATCTCGCCTCATACGATTCCCAGGCTTGCAGGGCACCCAAGTATGTTGGCGCGCTGGTGATCATGCAGTCACCCGGATTAACGAAGAGTTTGCCAATGAGGTCCAGAGCTTGCTGCGAGCCATTGGTCATGATGATGTTTTCCGTCTCGACCAATATCCCGTACTTTGACAGCATCTCGGCAATGAATTGCTTCAGAGGTTGATAGCCCTCGGTTGGGCCATACTGCAACGCCTCTTCTCCGTGCGTACGCAGGACCTCCTTGCATGCTTCCCCGAACTCGCGGATGGGGAAGAAATCGGGTGCAGGGAGACCACCGGCAAATGAGATAATCTCTGGGTTAGCGGTGAACTTGAGAATCTCGCGGATGAAGGAAGGTTTCATGCCCTTCGTCCGTTGGGCCAATCGCTTCTCCCATCCAATATCTTCGACCTGTGTGATGAACTCACCGTTATTCGTCATATATCCCTCCGTTGCGCTACATGTTGATTGTGCCCCGACACCTTCTGGAAGGCAACTGGTTGATAGCACTTGACCTATTGGATATTCATCCTCCGTCAGAAAACATGCGCAGCACCAGGCTGTAATTTGTGGTTACAGAAAACAGACCTCCCAAGAAATACAGGAGGTCTGGCAGTAAAAAAGAAAAGCCCCTTGGCGATAGCCTACTCTCCCAGGCCGCTTCCAGCCAAGTACCATCAGCACTAACGGGCTTAACTTCTGGGTTCGAGATGGGACCAGGTGTACCCCCGCCGCTCTAATCACTAATGTTCACCCATGCAGGTATCTTACCCACAAGGCATTTCACCTGGAACAGCTCCAAAGCATCAATGAACATATCGTGTGGTAGCTTTTGCATACCGAAATAAGTGGGCAATCCTTTTCTTCAATTTGACTCAGAAAAGTTCAATCGATACACAAGAACATATGAAGACGGTCATACCTACAAGGCTCGAATACTTCAGGAATAGTAATCGGGTAGTCTAATTCGTGTTGAGAAAAACTACCCAATGAATACTATTATAGGCAATTTTCTCTTCGGGTCAGGCATAATTTGAGTCAATTTCATGTGATAAAAAGCGACGGCTGCTAAGAGCGTTAGTATTTAATCACTCTACCATATCTGTTATTTCGACAAGGTCGTATCCACCGTTCTTTTCAGTAAAGAATAATCGATCCTCGAGCATCTCGTACTCTCCTTCGAAATGGGCGTTAAAAATCAATCGGAAAGAGTTAACCGGTGTAATAGAAGGGTATAAATCATCCATACTTTCACCTGGAAGATAATATGCATTCAATATAGCGTGGCGTTCTGTAAGATTACTATCCTCCATAGATTGCCATTCCAGGTAAGCTCCCGGTCCATGATCGCCTTGTATGATGATAATTGGAGGGGTACTGGATTCCGCCAATATTTTATCTACCGCATTAAGTGCAAGCTTATTGATATATTGCAATTGCTCAATGTAACCCTCTATATAATCTTCACGGCTGCCGATCTCCATGAAGTTGTTTCCATCCCCGTATGTGAATGGTCGATCATGATCTATTCGCTCTCCTGAGTCCCCAAAGATAAATGGCGGATGGGGTGATAAGAGGTGGAGAAAAACGAAATAGTTACCTTGCCAGTGAGGGATCTCTTGAATTTTTTGCATGCTATAGACAATTCGTATCCGATGTTCTTCATTTGCAATCGCTGACTGAGCCTTCCCGAAAGCCCCAATTAACTTTGTGCCATCTTCCAATAGACTAAAGGCAGTCGATTTAATCAGCATAGCCTCAAATAGAGTTAAAGAAGTTGTGCTTGGAAGCAACGAGTTCACTTTTGGGTCATCCCGAGCCTGAAGGTAATGGTCAGCATTATCGACAGAAGACCATGGTCTACCGGTCTCGAATGCGATGGTTTTAAACCCAAATTGAAGAAGATGCCGACTCACGGCATTATCCCAAATCATCCCCTCCGCGGTTCTCGGGTTTAAGTCAATACCCTCAAGTTCAACTATTGATTGGAGATAATCTAAATTAAGGGATGAGGCGAGGGAAAGACGGGTTGTGTTGTAATTGCTCGAACTTTCCTCAGCAACATAAAAACCTCTCTCCTGCAATGACATAAGAAACTCAGAATTATCGAAACTATATAATTCCTCTAACACATCCTTTCTACCGTAACCATCCAAGATGATGTAGTAGACATCGGGCATTTCCTCAGCTGTATTAACGATTTCATCCCGAGCTTGATTATCAGCTTGCCGCGTTTCCCATTCCCCAGGTAAAAAAGAGCTGCTAATTGTGAAGATCGGGAGTATCAGTGCAATGACACCGACAAGGCTGATACGACGCGCCCAAGCCTGTGTTGAGTCAATCCGCTTTAAAACAAACCAGCTCCACAGAATGAGAATGCTCGCGAACAAGACGGATAAGTAACGATGGCGACCGAAAATTGGAGCCGTGATGGCAAAGGATTTCATGAGTTCTCTTATATGACCATACGAGAAAAAGAGAACCACTACCATGAATGCGATGAGCGCCGAGCGATAGCCATCCCTGATAAAGAACCAGATCAGAAGAACCATCACAGGAACAGCGAAGGCGATCACCACGAACGCTCTTCCCGTATCTCGAAAATCAATCTCATTAATGTTGTGCGCAGCGAGAAATACAACTGAATAAAGCGCAAACAAGAGTGGAAGCGAAAGGTATTCAATTATCCGTAAGAATCTACTTATCATCGAATATGCACTTATAAAATCAAATTCGCCAATCTGATCGAGTCGAATACGCGACATTCACCAATGGCAGAAATTATAGCACCATTAATTATGGGGTTCTGATTTTTACAAAGAAGGGGATTGGGACCGCAATTAAAAAAAAGAAAAGCCCCTTGGCGATGGCCTACTCTCCCAGGCCGCTTCCAGCCAAGTACCATCGGCGCTAACGGGCTTAACTTCTGGGTTCGAGATGGGACCAGGTGTACCCCCGCCGCTCTAATCACCAAGGGACAATTTCACAAACTATGAAATTGGTTAGACCGAATAAGCCGATTGAAGACCGTCAAGTTCTCCGCACCACAGGTTAAGCCCTCGGCCATTAGTACGGCTTAGCTGAACACATTGCTGTGCTTACACTTGCCGCCTATCAAGCAGGTAGTCTACCTGCGGCCTTACTCCCTTAACGGGATGAGGGATCTTATCTTGGGGCGAGTTTCCCACTTAGATGCTTTCAGCGGTTATCTCTGCCAGACGTGGCTACCCAGCGATGCCGTTGGCACGACAACTGGCACACCAGAGGTCTGTCCACTCCGGTCCTCTCGTACTAGGAGCAGCTCCCCTCAAATCCCTTACGCCCACAGTGGATAGAGACCGACCTGTCTCACGACGGTCTGAACCCAGCTCACGTACCGCTTTAATGGGCGAACAGCCCAACCCTTGGGACCTTATACAGCCCCAGGATGCGATGAGCCGACATCGAGGTGCCGAGCCTTGCCGTCGATGTGAACTCTTGGGCAAGACTAGCCTGTTATCCCCGGGGTAGCTTTTATCCGATGAGCCACGGCCCTTCCACTCGGTACCGTGGGATCACTAAGCCCGACTTTCGTCTCTGCTCGACGTGTATGTCTCGCAGTCAAGCTCCCTTATGCCTTTACACTCTATGGCTGGTTTCCATTCAGCCTGAGGGAACCTTTGGGCGCCTCCG
>DAOUTT010000251.1 GCA_030668545.1 Anaerolineales bacterium
CCACATGTCTCCTCGCCAGCTCCATCGCCCCCTCAGGTCCCTCATAAACCCCTTCATCCATAAACGCTTTGAACGAGCCCAGTTTCAACGCCCCTGCTTTCGCCCCGCGGATCGTCCAATAAATCCCCTCCACAGGCTCCCCCAGCGCCAACGCATCGCGTGCACCCATGGCGTAAATCGCGAGCTGCAGCCTACGGCCGCTGATAAGATCGTTCTTAGAAAGGTGACTGCCGCCGGTCTTATAGTCGAGAATGCGCACCTGACCCTCGGCGTTACGATCGACGCGGTCGATCACCCCCCGCACAAGCACATCCCCGCCCTCAAGCTCGATGCGCAATTCAGGCTTTCCCTGCAGACCAAATACCTGCTCATACGCATACGGCTGCCATCCTGTAGATGCTTCCCCAAGCGCCTTGATCGTGACCTCGAGAATCTCCAGCAATTCCTGCTGCTCCAACGCCCACAAAGCTGTGGGCCGGAAGCCGTACTTCTCCGGCGCTTCTGCGAAAGCAGTTTCCGCTACATCAGGCAGGGCACGCAACACCGCCGCTGTATCCGTAGGATCCTCAACCGCCGGGAAAACCTTTTCCAGCACGGCATGCAGCACCAATCCCAGCTGCGCTGCATCGTAACCCGGCTCAGGCGGATCGCGCGGATCCAGCTTTAAGGCGGACGCGGATAGGAAGAAGAAGGGGCACGTACCGTAGCTCTCCAAGCGGCTGGAACTCCAGACGTGGTCTGGCCCATAGGTTGTACGTATGCGTTCTAGTATGGAGGAAAGATCCCCTTCGTGATCCCCATCAGCTTCACGCGCTTGCCGAACAGCGAGCACATCACGAGCTGACCGCAATCTATCCCAACGTGGTTGTAGCGCCTTATACTGTGGCGGAAGCGCACCCCTGCGAACGCCCCAGAAAAGCAGCTCCTCCGGAGAACCTGCCTCCGTCAGCGATCGCGACTCTTCGGGACGAACCCTTTGCGGGTCATCCGCCAGGTTAAATTTCGCCGCTCGCCAGAAAGGTGAAGCTTGCCAATACTCACCGTCTTCAGCTAAATATGGTCGCGTGAGCAACAGAAATTGATCCGCGCGCGTCACCACCTGGTAAAAGAGACCCGTTTGCTCGCGCCCCAGGCGAGGTTCAAGACTAAGAGCCTCCCGGGCAGCATCCGTGAAAAACGGATCCTCACGCTCTACTTCCGGGAAGAACCCCTCCGCAAGCCCTAGAATGGCAACCGCTTTGAAGCGCAATCCGCGCGCATTCAGAACTTGCAGAACCAGAACTGAGGGTTTACGCCAATCCAGCGGCGTCTCAAAATAGGCACTCTCCAGAGCAGACCGGAGTTCGAGGATGAAAGCTCCATACGCCGTCTCGCGTTCACCAGCTACCGCTTCGCCGAGCACGAGCGCCCGCAGCACTTCCCTGAACCCGAGCGCCGCAGCGCGATCAAGCAGCGTCTCGCCGCGCGGGAAGAAGGATAAATCTTCCAACAGGTCTTCGAGCCATGCGACCCAATGCGTAGTGGATCTCGAGGCTGGCGGTTGAATGCGATCGCTGAAAGTCTTCAGCGCCTCCAATAGCATCTGGGCTTGGTCGCCGCGCGGCAGGTTCGGCCAACGCGTCGCTTCGTCGTATAAGCGACGATCTCCGTTATCGCCGGAGGCGAGGCGCGCCAAGGCTCCAAGCCATTCGTCCAAGCCTTCGATGATTTGTCCGTAAAGGCTAAGCTAATCAAGGGCGATGGTGTCATCCGCGGTGAATCCAAAGGGGCTCAGGTCGAAGTACGGGGAAGAAAGAGCGTCGAGCGTGCCGCGCCGCGGCCAGTTCAAGAGCGGCAGAGCGAGCAATTCTAACAAGGCAGTGATGCCAGGCGCGTCCAGCAGCGGATCGCCGTGGGTGAAACGCAGCGGCAGGCCGAATTCAATCGCCGCTTCGCGCAGGAGAGGACGATAGAGCTCCGGGTTCGGCGTGACGATTGCGCATTCCTGCGGACGGAGCCCGTCGCGCACGATGCGGGCTTTAATCCAGCGCAGCGCTTCGCGCGCTTCGTCCGCTGTAGTGCGCGCCTCAAGCTGGCAGATGTGTCCATTTCCTTGAAGAGGCACCGGATCTGGCTCGAAGAGGCCGGCTTCGAATTGAGCCAGGGGTTCCGGAAGATGCACTTCCCCCTCCAGTCTCTCGATCACAGCTTCGGGAAGGGCTGCATGCAGCCTCTCGAAGGAACGTTTGAAACGACGAAAAGCGGTGCGGTCGTTCTGGAGACCTCCGGGGAAGGTGATCACCACCTGCGGTAAACGGTCGCCGAGCAGTTTAAGCGCGGAAAGTTGAGAGCCATGGAAGGAATCGAAGCCGTCCACGACCAGCAGCGGCCAGTCCGTGCACAGGTCAGGATCCGCATCGAGCGCTGCAACCGCCAACCAGTTCAGCCCTTCGGGATCGGCCCAGCCAAGTTCCCGCAATTGATTCTGGTAGCGTTCATATAGCAGGGCGAGTTCTTGCAATGCCTTGTCTTGTTTTGCAGCGAATTTGAGAAATGTCTGCGGCTGGACTTGGGCGCGCTTGAGCTCACCGAAGCGGTCCTTCAAAACACTAAGGAACCCGGGTTTGCCGGCGATTTCCTGGAAATGGGAGAGCTGCTCATCACTCAACGCCTCTTCAATCACGCCCCGGATCAACCGTTGGAGAACCACATCCGAGGCCAAT
The DNA here is from genome assembly GCA_030668545.1 of Anaerolineales bacterium. Lineage (GTDB taxonomy): Bacteria > Chloroflexota > Anaerolineae > Anaerolineales > E44-bin32 > E44-bin32. The sequence continues at coordinate 2,703 of DAOUTT010000251.1, forward strand.
GGGACGGATTTGCCGGCCACCCGCAGGATCTCGTGATAGAGCGTACCGAAGGTGCCGATCTGCACACCAAATGCCCCGCCCGCCTCTACCAGACGCTGATTGAATGCCGGAACCTGGAGGCGGTCAGGGAGAATGACCCAGACAGGAATAATATGAAGGCGCTTAACTGCTTCCTGGACGCGGGAAATGCATGCATGTGTCTTGCCCGTTGCTGGAGTTGACAGCAGGATTGTCGGAGCCATTGCCTTCACCAATCCCCTTTCTGAGTCCTTTTGTAGCACTTACCCGGCAGAAGGACAACTGCCGAAATGAGAGAATTGTGGACGTGAAGATTGAATGCGCTGCAGAACAGAGGAAGATCTGATTATTGGAAAGGTCGCCCATTCATAGCGAGCGGTGCTTCGGCACCCTGACGCCAACCAGGCCAGCGTCATCCTCGCGTTAACGAGTTAAGATGAAACAGTCGCAATCCGGGGAGGATCTGTACAAAACTCGAAACAAGTTCGATGAGTTATTCTACAAATCCCAGAATGAAGCGGAATCAACCATCACTTTGAAGTTGTCGGTGTTGGTCGACCCTACGACTAAACCGAACCTTCCCTCCGTGTAATCTTCAATAACATACTCACCCAGGAGCTTACCGTTGGCGAACAACTTCACATCGCTTCCATCGGTCATGACGCCGAGCCGGTTCTCTTGGTCGGGTCCAGAGAGAATCAATGCGGATGACTTCCAGCCCTGGATCCCCGTATAGTTCTCCCCATCCCATTTGTATAGGCGAAAGCCTCCATCACAAGAGAATTCAAAAATATACCCCTGACTTGGATCAGGGGCGCGGAAGATAAGCCCATAGCGATCTATGCCGCTGCATTGATCACCCATCGTGGCAGTGATTTCGAGATAGAAATCAGTAATATCAACGCCTGCTGCCAGCCCCCATTCATCGTATCCGCCCCCCTCTTGGACTTCCATCACCAGCGAGCCGTCTTCCATCTTGAAGGTGACATTATCCGTACTTAACATGTACCATCTACCGGCGCTGTCCATGGAATCCGTCCATGTGGGCGCGCCGAGTGAGGCGATCTCGGCATCGACATCCGCTTCGGTCCGTACAACAAGTGAATCGTCGTCAGCCAGACACTCAGGCACCCAGTCAACTGGAAACCCATAGGGATTGATTAAATTGCAGTACGGAGTGGCCTGCCCGGCGTAAATGATAATCCACTCGCCACCATCTTTTGCTGCTATGAAATACGCACCCTGGAGGCCGCCGCGAGCGAGGTCACCCGCAATATCTGTAACAATTA
>DAOUTT010000248.1 GCA_030668545.1 Anaerolineales bacterium
ATGCGCTTTCACGGGTTGAAGTGGATGCTTGGACTCCCATCTTCATCGAACGTGGTCACGGCGCAAAAGGGTTGTTTATTGTGATAACTCTTGATAGCTCGAGGCAGGAGTGCAGGCAAATCTTTCACTAATGTCTGTTTCTCAAAGCCGTCCAGGTCGACCCATTCCGGTGTTCCTTCGTCGGAACTGTGGGCCTCTGAAGTTTCGGTTTCGCCCACAAAGATGTATAGGCCGACTCCTGGAATATTCCCAACATCTACAGTGATTACACCAGAAAGATAGAGAGAGGAAGGGGATAGGATCAGCCCTGTCTCCTCTTTGATCTCGCGTAGAGCCGCGCTCCGTGGATCTTCGCCCCGCTCGATATGCCCCCCAACTCCATTTAAAAGGCCAGCCCAAGTACCCCGGTCTTCAGCAATCCGGATGAGAAGGACTTTCTCCTGGTGCAGAAGGAAGGATAAGCAGCGAGGCACAACTGAATATCTCCCTGCTTGAACTTGCTGGCCCGGGAGCGACATCAGGAATTCTTTTTCGCTTTAATCATCCAGGTCGCTAACATCTCCTACACCACCGCTTTCGGCGAGGTAAGCCTCAATTTCAGGTTGGATTGGAACAATTTTGGTAAATCTCTGGACCATCTCGCGCGTCCCACCGGTATTCAGACGTTCAAAGAGGAGTTTGAACTGCGCCTCCCATTTCTTCTCGATTGTGCGGATTGTGCTTTCTGGTAGGTCCCAGAACGCTTCCTTGAAAGGGCCAATGGCTCGCTTGCGTGTCTTGTAATAGAACTGATCGTCGGTCTGGCCTTCCTTGCGTTCGTTACTGTGATTATCGCGGAGGTAGGCGAAGATCTCCTCGAGAAGATCAGAGGGGAGTTCATCGTAAAACATATTTTGGAAGCCAGTCGCCAGATGAACTTCAAGCGCGTTCGCCTCGGCGAAACGGGTGAAGGCTTCCTCTGGTAAAGTGGAGGCACCGTGCTGGACCGCACCGCCCATCCCATATTCCTTGGAGACGGCTGATAGGTGCTGCAAAGTGTCGAAATCCAAACTAACTTCTGCGATGGACCCATCAGGTAAGACGACACCGCCATGGGATGTGCCGGTCTGTATGCTGATCTTGGAGAGTCCCGGAGCGGCCGGAAGTCTTGCTTCCAGCTCTTTGTTGAAACCCTCCATGAAAGCTCGCAATTAGGGTTCTGTGCTATTCACCCCGCCGACCTCGCCAATCTCACCACCCAGAGATATCGTCACGCCTTCTGGGTCTAAGTTGCGGATACCGGTAACAAGCTCAGCACAGTGTGAATAGTTAAGTTCTTGCTGCTCTCGAATGGTTTCTCTGCTCAGATCTACAAGAGTCGAGGTGTCGATGTCGATGTTGAAGAAACCGGCCGCGACAGATTCTCGCGATAGTTCAAGAATTGCTTCGATCTCTGAATCCGGGTCTTTAGCATACTTACTTGCGCTCACTTGAAAGTGATCCCCCTGGATGAAAACCGGACCCGCATAACCTTCGGCGATGGCAGCGGCGAGGATGTTAGCTGTATACTCCGCCGGCCGTTGGTCGGTGTAGCCCATCTCTGAGCGCGCGATTTCAAAGATCAGGGCACATGAATCGCTCGCTACAGCGGATTTAAAGACGGTTCTTGCAGCATTGAAGGGCAGGGCGCGTAGGTTGATCGCCGGGACGGTGAAATCGTCAGGAGTCTTGCCTTGGCCGCGTGCCAGATAGAAGTCATGGATAGATGCAGGGATTGCACCCATTTCGAGTGCACATGCCCGAATGAGCCACTGAGCGAGCGCTTTCTCACGCGGATTACCGACAGCTGCCGTTCGAACAATTTTGTCGATATTATCTGCAACAACTTTGGAATCCCGTACGGATACAACCGGGCCTTTGCCAATACGAATAGAATCACCAAGCGGTTTTGCGACTCGCAGCAATTCGTCAATTAAAGCCATCGAATTCCCTTCCTTTCAATTTGATGCAAGGTTACTATGCGTGAATTATACTTGTTTCACTTCATAGCGGAGACATCATTGTCAGCGTCTCGTCAGTCAGCTGTTTGTGATAAGTGAGGCAATGAATATATAATCTACCTAGATTGGTGTATCTTTAACACATATGGAGTGAGGAGAAAATTATGAACGATCCCCTTGATAAAATCACTGCTGGTGATAGTCTTTTTGGTAAGGTCAAGAACTTCCTGGCCGGTTTTGTTGGCTATGTGGATCGAGATAATCGCAGGGAAGCAGATAAAATGCTGCGGCTTACTGTAGCTCAGCGTTTAGAAGAACAATGGGAGCGAATAGCCGAGATTCAACGACGGCTGATTAAAGAAAAGCAGCTTGACCAAGTCGATGACTTAGAAGAAGCGGCGATAAAGCTGCGTGCCTTTGCGAACAGGATTAGGAACGCATCCTATGGTTATTCTGGGCTTTTTGATGCCGTCCAGATAAACAGTAAGGAACTAGAGCTAATCTATGAATATGATGTTGCTCTGCTTGAGGGAGTCGACCAGATCTCCAATGCTGTCGATAACCTCAGCGCATCACTCGGGACGGATGGCTTCCCCGCTGCCATTCGACACCTGGTCACTCTCAGCCAAGAGATGATAAGCGCTTTTGACCGTAGAGAGGAAGTAATCTTAACTAACGTCGACACAACTGGAAGTGAGGAGTAAATATGATGGCTCGAATATTTGATGTTATCGAATATCCAAGCGAGATGGAGGGTGAGATCGTTCATCGCTTCCCGGAAGATACTGCCGGGGATTTTCGCATTGGCAGTCAGGTTATTGTACGCGAATCTCAAATGGCAGTTTTTTACCGCGACGGGAAGGCACTCGACACTTTCGGTCCCGGCCGCCATACGATAGCGACTGCGAACATTCCCTTGTTGATCGACCTTATCGGCAAGGCTTTTAACGATCGTTCGCCGTTCACGGCTGAGGTCTATTTTGTGTCCACCCGTGAATTCGCCGATGAAAAATGGGGAACCCCCCAGCCAATTCTGGTGCGCAATCCCGGTATGGGACTCGGCGTAGCTTTACTGCAGGGGTTTGGAACTTACAGTTACAAGGTTGCAGATCCTCAGCAGTTTGTAGCTCAAATCGTTGGTGTGACAGGAATCTACTCCACAAAAGATATCGAGGCACGGTTGCGGGCAATACTGCTCTCCAAGCTTCAAGATCTCCTTGGTGAGACGGCGTCAGAGACGAGTGTTCCTGAACTCATCGGCCTGGTCGAGGAACTCGGTATTGGCGTAAAAGCTAAATCGTTAGACGACTTTAAGGCTATCGGATTGGGTTTGCTGTCCTTCTATATTGAGAGCTTAAAGCCATCTGAAAGATCCGCCGAAGAATTGCGGGCAATGGGTATGCTCGATATGGAAACCTACACCCAGCTTCAAGCAGCAGATGCGATGCGTGACGCTGCACAAAATCCATCTGGTGGAGCGGGTCTCACGGCTGGAATCGGTGCGGGGATGGGCATCGGCAGCGCGATTACAGATAGCCTGAAGAAATCAGGTGGAGAATCGGGTGCAGATGTACCCGCCGGAACCTCCGGACCGCCGCCGGTGATGACTCCTTCCGAGGCTGCCGCATATTTGAAGGTGGCTGAGGAGGACGTGCTCGCCGCGGTTGAAGCCGGGGATATTACAGCTAAGAAGATCGGAAATGCTTACAGGATCTCGAAAGAAGCACTGGACGAGTTTCTAAGAAGCTAAGCTCCCGAGAATATCAAAGCATAGATAGAACAAGGGGCTGCCCTTTTGGAGCAGCCCCTTTCTTTTAAATGTAAGGGCGCGTCCAGAAACATCTTCCAGAATTTGAACCTGCTGGAGGCATGAGAGCGGATCTCATCATTGTCGAGGATGTATTCTCCTCCGTGTCATTTCGAGGAGCAAAGTGACGAGAAATCCCTGAGTAGATATAAATCAGCGTGCGAGAATCTAAGGAAGGGGGATTCCTTCGTCTCCAGAGACGGAGCGAGCAAGAGCGACATCACAGGGATTTCTCGCTTCGCTCGGAAGGAC
>DAOUTT010000329.1 GCA_030668545.1 Anaerolineales bacterium
AGGCAATAAGTGTGATTGTAATAACCTCGCCCGATTGGATCGTGTTTGGCGCGTCTATGGAAATCTGGACCACAGGCGGGAATAACTCCACCAGGTCATCCTGTTGGCGCGGATTTAGCTGCATGCGCCCATCGCGTATCTCCATAATCCCCGATGCTTGGTAGAGCCTGCCTTCTTCCAATGTTTCCGTCGAGATTTCCGTCAGTTTGTCAACGTAGAGGGGCAGCAAATTACCTTCGTCGTCCACCAGGTCGATCTCATAGCTGTAGGAGAATTCTTCGATCCGGCTGGCGGTGCCTTCCACTTCGACCAACCTTCCCGGAAGGTCTTCGGTATCGTAAGCAGCCAATTGCAGGGAAACAGGAGATGTTGAAGGGGCGTCGCCCGAGGCGATAACTTCAACATCCTCAGGTGTGTCAGGTATAAGCTCAACGGCGCCGCGATAGAGTGTCATCACCCCACGAGCCTGTACGATTGCGCCGATAGGGACATCGAGGGCGCCCTCGCCTGTCGGGACGTAGATTTGCACCACACCGCTGTCGTCTTCAAGGTAGAACTTAACGTTTCCAGCACCGGCGAAGTATCCGCCAGTGTACATTGTAGCGACACCTTCAATCGTCGCCACGGATCCGATGAGAGAGCGTGCGACCCCGATCGGAATGCTACCGGTGGACACAGAGACCCAGTAGGGTTCGCCGAAAGCGTAGGTCCCGTCAGCGGAGGAGTGAGCGTAGTAATTTCGAAATGCGGTGGTGAAATATGTCCACGGCACTTCCAGGGTGATTTGGGTCATTTCTTCTGCAGATGGAGGGAGATCGGAAATCGTCCAGGCTGCAACGTTTTCACTCAGCGTGATGGCAGAGGGAGACTCGATAACCTTAAACTCGGATGGAATGGGGAGCTCGATGCTCAGTTTCGAGATCGTTTGAGCGGAGTTATTTCGAAGCGTCAAGGCGAGCGGGAAACTCTCACCGGGTTTGAGAGATTCCGGCATGGATAATTCGATCTGGAAGGGAACATTGATGACAGGGGTTGCCGCGCTGCCAGTGTTTTGGGGAAATGGAGACGATTGCATGAGAAAATCGGTCTCGTTATTGTCTGTGTCGGATTTGTTTCCCGCCTCGCCTCCGGTTTTTCTTTCGAGTGAAGTATCGTTCTGGAGTGGAGGAGCGGCCACTCCTTCGAAAAATCCTTCAGGCGCCGCACCCCAGCCCAGGCTGTCTGCTGTGGAAACGGAGGCATTACGCAGGGCGAGACCTCCTCCAGAGTTGTTCAAACCTTGCGTGAAGAATGCATCGGCTGGGAGGCCAAGGTCTTCGCCAGAACGGACGAGCAGGTAATGTCCATGAGGCGGGATAAGCGTTCGCATTTCCCAGGAATAAATTGGCAAATCGGCTTCGCTTGTAGCGAGTCGATACCATAACGACCAGCCTTGAAGGTCAACCAGATTATCGCCGGGGTTATATAGCTCGATGAATTCGTAATTGTTATTTCCCTGCTTCCCAGCCATCATCTCGCTGATGAGGATGGGATAAGTTGATGGCGACTCGAGTGTGGGGGGTTCAGGGCTGGAAACTGAACAACCGACGAGAAGACCCAATAGGACGGCCCCGATTAAAAGCCTCATAATGTTTCGCATTCCATCTCTCCGCACAGGACCAGGATTCATCGACGGTAACCAAAGATAAAATCTATCAGAAAAAAATATTGACGTTAAGTCTAAAGATGCTGGCTGGATGATGCAAGTGCTGCATAGCCCCGTCCGGAGCCCTCAAGCAATCAATTACCCCCCAATCACCCGCAGGTTTAAAGCCTGCGGGAGAATTTTATTAGGGAATGCATCGTTGTTTGTTGTAGAGACGCAGCATGCTGCGTCTCTACGCGCAGGACATATAGTCGGGAGCAAAACTCACCCCCGACACATGCGCCTGGGGCCGGAAGCAGGGCTGCCTGACTCCACAGTTATTAAGAAGGCATAGATCAGCCTTCACAAGGCACGTTGGGTTTCCTTCACAGGGTCTTCGCGTTGAATATGATGCAAGATTGTCATTCCCGTTGCTCACGACGCTTCCTCAGCATTTCTTTAAACGAAGGAGCTAAAGAGGCGATGACCGGCGAAGGTTCTTCTGGCTGCCAGGCCTTGATCGCCTGATCGGTGGGATGCGGCCAGCGTTCATCGGAGTGGACAATCGTGCCAGGGTTCTCCGCAGTTTCAAGGACGTCCAGGGCTTGGCGAATGACCCGCATCTGTTGTTCTACATTTCCCGGTTCACCGAGGGAGTGACCGAATGGAAATTCCACAGCGAGCGACCGGGGGGCGCCGACTTTCTCCGCCCAATAGGGCATCATCGTGACGAATACAGTCGACAACCCTGCGGCTTCGAGCGTTCGTGCCAACACGGGCACGTTAATCGCACAATCCGGTCAAGCCGGTGTGAGCAGGACACAGTGGACGCCCTCGTTTAGGAAAGCCTCCGCCACCTCAGGGCCATAGCGCTCCTCCCATTCCGTTGTGTCGGGAGGGAAGCCCTGAAAGCCCATGAAAGAATAGTTACTTGCGGCCAGCCCGCCAATTCGCCCCTCTTCCACCAAGGTGAGAAAGCGATGGATTGGGAGCTGGATGTTGAAATCTGCCTCTACATCAGCGGTGTTGAAGTGAAGATGGCTCGCGGCGACTGCGCCACTCTCGATGTCACTGGGGATGATCCGGAAGCTGGGGTCACCCCAGGTTGGGTTCTGGCGCTCACGCTCGACATCAAATGGGCGATCGGACTTGCGCATGTACAGACCTGCGGATGTCACCAAACCGAAAGTGCATTCACTTAGTGGGCGACC
>DAOUTT010000327.1 GCA_030668545.1 Anaerolineales bacterium
CTGGGTCTTGGGAATGGTTGCGATGGGCTTGGAAGTCGGTAATCGTCTCTCAGAGGCGACGAATCAGGAGTTTCAACCGGTTGTCGCTGCGGGCCTGGGAACGTTGATCTTAACCCTTGTGGTCAATGGAATTGGCCTCATCCCTTGTATCGGATGGGTGGTACCCTTCCTTGTGGGAATCATCGGTACGGGAGCGGTCTTAATGACCCGCTTCGGGCGACAGGAATATGGTGTTGAAGCCATACCTGATGAGAAGCCGAAACTGCCCGCAAAGACGACAAGTACAACTGCGAAGAAAACCAGTTCGACTGCGAAGAAGACCAGTTCAACTGCAAAGAAGACCAGTTCAACTTCGAAGAAGAAGAAGTAGAACAGAGGGTCAATTCGCCTAAGTGAAGAAACAAGAGGGGCTGTTTCAAAAGGGACAGCCCCTCTTACTTATCTATCAACGCAGTTAGCTCCTTGTTGAGGAGCTAACCGTACGCGCGCTCAAGGTTTTATTAATCTCCCCACTTCATTCAATCTCCAAGCGGACGACGTGAAAATCCCCAACTAAGAAACGGTCATCCTCATAGAAGACATCCTTGCTGTCGACGGAGCATCGTTTAACTTGAGCGCCATGGACAACAAGCCAAACGCGAGAATGGCTTTCGAATTCCCCCTCAACATCACGCAGCAGTTCATGGGCCCCGTTCTCACTATTTAGAGAGAATCGATCTATACGCCAGGGACCATATCCGTCTCCCTCATCGCTGTAAAGTGAACTTGTGTATTTTCCGCGACCAGGAAGGTAAAGATGCAGGGTTAGTTCTTCTCCCTCTTGCATTGGCAATATCGCGCCGGCTCGGACAAAGACAGGAATCTGTTCCAAGGATACATCGATCGGGGTCTCACCTGGTCCATCATAAGGTTGGTCATCCCAGAAGCTGTACCAGCGGCCGGGAGGGAGCGTTATCATACGCTGCTCCACACCTGGATCCATAACCGGTGCGACAAGCAAGTCATCGCCCAGGAGGAACTGATCCTGGACATCCCAGGAGGAGGGCTCCTCCGGGCTTAACCAGAAGAGCGGTCGCATGAGGGGCAATCCGGTTTGTGTGCTTTCCCACGCCAGCGTATAGAAATATGGTAAAAGGCGATAGCGAAGCTGCAGGGTGGCTTGCACAATCTGAAGCGTCGAATCATCAAAAGCCCAGGGCTCGCGGCGCGGTGTTGCGTGGTGTGAATGAGTCCTGAAGAAAGGCGTGAAGGCGGCCATCTGGAACCAACGCAAATAAAGCTCTGAACTCGGTTCCCCACTGAAACCGCCAATATCGCTGCCGGTGTAGGGGATCCCGGAGAGGCCCAAGCCTAGCATTATGGTGATGGTTTGCCGCAGTGCTGCCCACGAACTTTCCACATCACCGGTCCAATTCCATGCGTATCGCTGCATGCCTACCCACCCTGAACGGGAGAGAAGCCAGGGCCTCTTATCGGGTCGGTTCTGTTGTAATGCTTTGTGCCCGGCCTTGTTCATCAATAACCCGTAAAGATTGTGCGCCTGACTGTGGTCGCCGAGCTGCCCTTCGAGGGTATGTCGGGTGTTGAGGGGAAGGGTTTTCCCACCCCAGGCGGCGAATGCAGATGGTTCATTCATATCGTGCCAAATACCAGCGATCCCCTCTTCGAGAAGATGTGGGTATAGATCCATCCACCACTGGCGTGTCTTTGAATCGGTGAAATCCGGGAAGTGCACCCAGCCTGGCCACACTAAGCTTCGAAGCAGTTGCCCGGAGGGAAGTTTGCAGAACGCATCTTCCTGTACCCCGCTATTATATATTGAGTAGTTGCGGTCGATCTTCACTCCTGGATCGATGATGGCGACGAGGTGGATATATTTCTCCAGCAGGTCAGTAGCGAGTTGTTTTAAATCTGGGAAACGTTTCCGGTCGACAGTGAAGACGCGATACCCATCCATATAGTCGATGTCGAGGTGAATTGCGCTGATTGGGAGTTCGTGGCGATCGAACTGGGTAGATACTTCGCGGATTTCTGATTCAGTTTTATATCCCCAGCGGGATTGGTGATATCCGAGTGCCCAGAGCGGGGGGAGTTGCGGCTTTCCCGTCAGATCACTGAACCGATCGAGAACCTTAGCGGGATGTCCGGGAATGAAATAATAACGGAGCATGCCGCTCTCGAAGTGCACTTCTGCATGCTCGTTGAAAGAGACGAATCCATCAAAAGAATTCTCATAAAAAACCAGGTAGCTGCCCTCACGATGGAGGCAGATGTACACTGGAGCACAAAAGTAGAGCGGGTCGTGGCCTGGTTTATAGCTGCCACCTGGATCCTGGTTCCATAGCCGGTAGCTGCCGCCACGCAAGTTCAAACCTGCGGCGCGCTCTCCGAGGCCATAGAGTCCGGCTTGTTCAGGTATGTTTGCTCGATGAGTCCAGGCTTCGCCGACTCGAGTGGGGGGGGCTTCTTCCCGCAGGATATCACCACCCGAGTCTCTAAATGTAAGGTCCCCTCTCTCTCCAATATCGATGGTGATGGCGTTGCTGCGAAATCTCCAGCCTTCGTCTGTTTCTGTTAATTCGCGGCTGGCTCCGGGCCAATTGAAATCGGCGATGGCGTAAGGGATGGGAGGAATCCCTGGTTTCCATGATAGACGGACGACATCAGAATCCAGGAACACGATTTCCAAATCGGCATGTTCAAAGTGAAATCTAGCGCCCAGTTGGATTGCATAGGCTTTCTGAAGGGAGCCTGGGTCGAGCGCCTTGTCGCTTCCACGAATGCGGTCTCTTCGATAGGCGTTATTCATTCGATCCCTTTGGAAGGCGTACAACACAGCGGCGAGGCTGTTGTTCAAACCAAGTGTGCGA
>DAOUTT010000175.1 GCA_030668545.1 Anaerolineales bacterium
GAATAGGCCCACTTCATGCAACCAACTTCTTCACGATGAATAAGAATAAATACCCGATTCCCAACATCTTCCTGTCAACAGTCCTGGAATTATGGTTGACGGGTATCTTGTTGATCCTCGGTCTTCTGTGGTGCATCGGCGTCATCTAGCTCCCACATAGGGTTCTAGTACGTGGGCTCGCCAAGAATAAGGATGTGGGGGTTTCCCTGTTTACCGAGCGTGAGATGTTGCATGTAATCCCCTCAGTACCTGCGCGGGGGTTTGATCATCTACTGTGATGACGCCCCCCTTCATGGGGGGCGTCTTTTTCCGAATCCGTTATGAATTGCAACCACCACAGATGGCTTGCTGGGTGCTTGAGAACCTAAATTGACACAAGGAACTCAGCGTCCAAGAAATCCAAAGTAAGATCTTAGGATTCAAATTTCGTTGATGAACCCCATCCCACTTCTATTGACAGGTCCCCCCAGAGGGAAGATCATTTTTAACCCATGTGCAGTCAATTCTGGACCCACATGCTACCTTGTCTAATGTGCTGCACACCGGAAGATCATCTGGCTCCTGCTCACACAGGATGGATATCTCTCCGTCAAAAAGGAGCGCTCCACTGTTAGCGTCTTCTAGCTGGACAGGCACCAATATATCTTCTTGAAGCATCGGACCGACACAGTATAGACGCAGAGGTGCACTCGAAATGGTCTGGCAGTCGAATACCTGTCCATCGACAATGGCCTCGTATGGTCCTTGCGGGGGTTCGGGAAATTCAAACGTCACCATCATGCGCTCATTCTCAAGACAGGCCATTCCGATGAGTGACACGCCCTGGACGCTCGGTGCGCTACAGGATCCCGTGTAGTCTGTTGTGAACATCGCCTCGCTTGAGAAAGGTCCCGTCTCCGAGCCCTGCAAAGCGGCAACGTGCCAATGGAATGTCATGCAATCGGGGAGAATGACGTAGGCGGGAAGTTCGGGAATGGGTCCCCACCCCGGAACTCGAGAATCCAGCGCAAATCCATGGCCGACCGGTGTCGAGGCGAAATCAACTCCGGAGTAGACTTCGAAGTAGTAACCGTCCGGTATGCACGCTGGATCTAGATACTCCCATTGGAATCGAAAGGGATCGCCAAGATCGGCCACGGCTTGACCACCGATGGGGTAAAGCGGATCGGGCGGGGCAAGCTGTGTTGAATCGCAGCTGAATTGTGGGCAATTGCCTGTGAAGTCGGTATAAAACAACGATAGATTGTGCCCACTCATGACTCCAGCAGTTTGCGCTGCAACCCACCAGTAGTACAGACCACAATCATCCAGGAAAGGCACTCCTGTCTCAAAGCTTGTCCACGGTCCTGAACCACCTCCTGAGATCTTCAGGTTCGTGAATTGATAGTCGGAAGCAACCTCAAATTGATAGCCCTCCGGAAGGCACGCCGTGTTGGGATACTCCCACACGAGCTCAGGGGAATCATCCTGGACGGTAGAGCCGTACGGGGGATCGATCAATAGCGGCGTGTTCAGCGAACTCACATTACAAACAGGTCCGGTCCAGAATGAGAGCGAGGGTGAGGTTGCGCCAGTACTACTCCCGATCTCGGCGGCAACACGCCATTGATAGAGCGTTGCCGGTTGCAGCGATTGGATGAGCGTCCACGGCACTTGTCCCCCACCCACAAACTCGACAATGACTGAAGGTGAGTTGAAGTCGCCGTTCTCTGCGACTTCCAGCTGGTATGCATCCGGCTCGCAATCCTCCGGGTAGAACCACTGAATGGAAGGCTGAAGCGAGGGCACCAATTCATTAGATGGGCTGAAAGCCTGCGGAGCGACAAGTTGGGATGGAGAACAATCGCCAGGACCAGGTGTCGGCGATGGAGTTGGTACGGGGGCACAGTTGGAAGCCAACAGAATGAAGGAGCAGACCAGCAAGGTTGGAAACAATCTGTGTGATTTCATCGGAACCTCTTTCAGTGGAAGAGATGGGATGGGTTTAGGTTCAAGGGACAGTGAAGGGTCGGTCCAAGGCTCTGACCTCCATATAGAATCAAGACTTCCTAAGCATAGCATTTGTGTCCAGTAAGGGCTAATTACGATTGGATCTCCCAACTAGCAGCATCTTGAAAAGTATGAACTCCATTCAGTGCGTTTTTAGCGAACTTAGCCTAATCAACTTTTCAGCGGTTCAAACGATGAATCGGTGCCCCACCCCCAGTAGAAAATGCTTAATGGACTCGTCCCCATCAAATTAAAACCCTCTTTTACGGTTTCTGTCGCAAATTGTATGAGAGCATCGTCACAGGTACAAATATCCCGGATGCGTTCAATCCTGCCCTATCTCTTGCGAAGAACGATTCCAAGAGACTCAACAAGGAGAATCTCCGTGCACCGCAAATACGTCATTCTTTTCGCCGCGTTACTCCTAGCGGTCCTGCTGCCTACTCCAGCCTTCGCGGATTCGTTCGTCGTGAACACCACGGATGACGCCAATGACGGCACTTGCGACTCCAACCACTGCTCACTGCGCGAAGCAATCAACGCTGCCAACACAAACCCGGGCGCGGATACGATCAGCTTCGCCGGGCTTGATGCCACCGGCGGGGATGTCACCATCCAGCTAAATTCCTTTCTTAACCCACTGCTGGATAACGGCACCACCATCGATGGCACGACTGTGCTCGGCTATGTCAACGAGCCGGTGGTCAACATCGTTAAAGCCTCCGGCGTGATCGATCTGGGTACAGATCCGTACGCAATCGCAGCCAGGGAATAGCACGTAGCGGGAACAATATATAAAACAAACCATGGCTTGCAGCCTTCTACACATCGTCTGGTATCGGTGCTCGCGATTTAGGGCTTTCGATAACAATCGGAGCGAAGAGAGCCACTGAGCAGCGGGACTGGTCTTGATATATTGCCGCCGATTGCTCTTAGCGGAGCCTTGAGCAAGGTCACATGACTCATTCTCTGTTTTTACTATAGACCCAAGATTTACCTGCTATCCTCACGCCTCCTTCAATACGGGTGATAGAATGAACCAGGCTTCAGGCTGAGGGTTCCAATGCAATTTCAACCGATCGAGAACTATGGCATCATCGGCGATTTGCGCACAATCGCCCTGGCCGGGATGGACGGATCGATAGATTTTTTGTGCTTGCCCAGGATTGACTCGCCGTCGGTCTTTGCCAGGCTCCTCGACTACGAGCAAGGCGGCTACTTCCGGATTTCACCGATTGTAAATGACGCCAAACAGAAACAGATCTACGTGAGCGACACGAACGTCCTGCTCACTCGTTTTCTATCTGAATCAGGTGTCGCTGAAATATCGGATTTCATGCCGATAGCAGATCCTGCACAACCCAGCATGATAGTGCGCAGGGTGAAGACGGTGCGAGGGGATCTTGAGTTCGAGATGGTTTGTCATCCCGCGTTCGATTACGCCCGCGCAGACCATAAAGTCGAGAGTCGGGATGACGGCATCTTATTCATCTCCGATGATGGCATTGTTCTGCGGCTGCAAGCTGGGAAATCGGTCCGGATTGAGAATGGAGCAGCCCATGCTCGCTTCCGGTTGAAGGCAGGCGAGACCGCGGTTTTTATTCTGGAGTACGTCGATTCCGATAAGGAAACACAGGCCGGGACATCTGACTTCGTTCCCCGGGCATTTAAAGATACCGTTAACTTCTGGCATTCGTGGATTGGTCAATCAAAATACAAAGGTCTCTGGCGTGAGCAGGTAAACCGCTCGGCGCTGACCCTGAAACTGCTCACATCCCGGGACTATGGCTCACTTGTCGCCGCGGCTACCTTCGGCCTTCCCGAAACGATCGGCGGCGAACGCAATTGGGATTACCGCTATACATGGATTCGGGATGCCTCCTTCACACTCTACAGCTTGATTCGCCTGGGTTTCACCTCAGAAATGGCTGCTTTCATGAAATGGCTCGAAGCCCGATGCAGCAGCCTCGCACCAGGGGGATCTCTGCAGGTGATGTACGGAATCGATGGACGTGTGAATTTGGAAGAAGAAATCCTGGAGCATTTATCCGGTTACCGCGATTCCTACCCTGTCCGCATCGGAAACGGCGCAGCCCGGCAGCTTCAACTGGATATCTACGGTGAGTTGATGGATTCTGTTTACCTATTTAATAAATACGGGGAAGCGATTTCCCATGACACGTGGAATCGCCTTGTCCCTCTTGTCAACTACATATCTGAAGCCTGGAACCAACCTGATGAGGGTATCTGGGAGATACGCGGCGGAAGGCAGCATTTTCTCTTTTCCCGGCTCATGAGCTGGGTGGCCATCGATCGCGGTCTGCGTCTTGCGCGGGCGCGATCTTTTTCGGCCCCCGTCGATGTGTGGGTCCGTGTGAGAAATGAGATTTACAACGATATTTATAGCAATTTCTGGGACGATAAAATCGGCGCGTTCGTCCAGCATCTTGGCACGGATGCCTTAGATGCTTCAAGTTTACTGATGCCCCTCTTTAAATTCATCAGCCCTACAGATCCCAGATGGCTTTCCCATCTCAAGGCGATCGAGCGTGAGCTTGTATCTGATTCGCTCGTGTACCGCTACAACATCGGTTCAGCAGCACCGGATGGATTCAGCAGTGATGAAGGCACATTCAGTATTTGCAGCTTCTGGTATATCGAGTGTCTCTCCCGGGCAGGAGAGATTAACAAAGCACGGTTCTATTTTGACAAGATGCTTGGATATGCAAATCATCTCGGGTTGTATGCGGAGGAGATAGGTCCACGGGGTGAGCAGCTCGGTAATTTTCCGCAAGCCTTCACCCATCTTGCACTCATCAGTGCCGCGTACGACATCGATCGACGGCTGACCAATCAGACGCCAGGAAAACCTTGATCGATTTTCAACCAGCTGTGGAGGAAGGCCAAAAGCTTATACGTACAAGGGTTATTAAGCTCAATCTCCTGATGTTAACCCCCACGCGTTATGACAAACCAATTCTTTTACCGCCTCTCTCAGCCAACTTAGTATCTCAGCGGTTCAAAGCACCAGGCTGCTGGCGCACACCGCCAGGGTCCGTAAAAATCGCACCAACGATATCTATACCTCCATACTCATTTCCCCTTTGCACAGCCCAAACATAACTCTTTCCGGATGAGCCCAGGGGTTGAAGGATGCCGCTCCAGGCTGTAGAATCAAAGAACGATGACGGATAAGCACATTCGCATTTACACTGACGGAGCCTGCGAGGGTAACCCCGGACCCGGCGGGATCGGCTTCGTGATCCTGTCAGAAGGATCGGAAGTAGAGTTCTTGCAGGGCTATC
>DAOUTT010000067.1 GCA_030668545.1 Anaerolineales bacterium
AGTAAACACCTATACAGTATAAAACGTCATGGAATCCTACGTGTTTTGAAGATGGATCTCTGGGTATGTTTTTCCTGGTTAGGGGAAATCTTACACGCTCAGGTGGGGTGTAGCAATCCACCTCATCTGAGTTCTTACACCAGGAATCGTCGGGAAACTAGCGCTGGAATTCGTTCAGCGTACTTGCACACTGCCAATAGCAAGGTCAATGACCATTTCGATCTGGTTCTCAGCGGCAGCATAGCCTGGAGAGATGTAGAAATCGCCATCACGTGTATAGTCGCTTGGAACCAGCACATTCCCAATACCAACGCCGGCACGAATGCGAACCCCTACATCTTCGGGAATCACAACCTGGATCTCGCCGATGCCCCCATCGAGATTAATGTCCATATTGTCCGCAGATGGCAACAACAGAATCATTTGCCCTAATCCCTGCTCAACGTGAATTTCCCCGATCTGGAGATCCTGGAGGTCGAGCTCCACCTTCCCCACGCCGAAGTCAACGATCAGATCAGTGGCCACTTCAGGATGCAGAGCGAGATCCCACGATGGTTGGTCGCTCCAACCGCCGAAGAATGGCGCCACGATGACACCTTCAGTCCGCAGATCGATCGTCGCCCGTGTGCCAGAGATATCAACAGTTTTACCAATTTCTTCGCCGCTGAAAGGTCGAACCTCGCCTCGTAGTAACTCATTCGATCCCTTTGGTAACGCGTCAACGAGCAGGTATCCAAGCGCGGGATCGATGGAAATAGTGGCCTCCTCTACATTTCCCAAAGGGATCTCGAATTTCTCAGCTGCGTATGTCCATTGAGCTTGGTTATCGAAGAAGACGATGCCGCCAGCCAAGAGGGCGAGAACTACCACTACTGCAATTGCCGCTCCCCAGGCCGAGCGGCGACCGATAAGTATATCGAGCCCAATTGCGATAAGCAGGATCGGCCAGAAACGCATGATAACGTCCCACAGGTTCAGCTCTATAAAACCCATATTGTTCAACAAAAAAATCACGCCTAAGGAAATCAGGATAACAGGTCCAGTAATACCGGGTCTACGATGGCGATTATTCATCTCTTTCACTCCTCACTCGGAATATAAGCGAAGCACAGCACCTGCCCGTCCCATCAAACATCATGATCAGCGGGATCTCGTGACTGTGCGCTGGCAATTTC
The DNA here is from genome assembly GCA_030668545.1 of Anaerolineales bacterium. Lineage (GTDB taxonomy): Bacteria > Chloroflexota > Anaerolineae > Anaerolineales > E44-bin32 > E44-bin32. Next base: position 1,176 of record DAOUTT010000067.1, read on the forward strand.
GCCTACCCGAATCATCCAGTATCCGCCTGCGTCGTACTTCAGCGCGGACGGAAAAATGAATTAAACAGGATTATCAAGCCGGCGCCGATCAAGATGATCGGCCACAACAACCCTGAGAATTGTCCTCCGCCCAGGAAAGAACCGAAGATTGTAAACATGATCAAGCTCGCAATAATGGCTCGGCTGCCATCTTTCAGCGCCTCGCGGGGCTTGCCTTCAAGCACCCCGGAGACGATGACACCTACCCCCACGAAACCTGGTATAAGCGTCCAGATATACGCCCAGCTTCCCCAGTTGCCCGTTGCATTCTGCCAATACAGAATCCCGCCGATCCCGCCTACGATCGAAGCTGGAATAGCCAGAGCCGGCGTGTTGGTCAGCAATCCCATCAGTAAAAGGAAAACGCCCACGCCAATCACAAGCAGGGGCCAATTCTGCTTAAGATCTATGAACGCGAAGATGTCAGGAAATATTTGAGCTGCCAGGAAAGCGGCACCGATCAGAATGATGAGTACCCCGGCCACTATGTTTGATCGCTGTCCTTGCTCCATGTCACCCTCCTGTTTCTATTTACGCAGATGTTATGAATAGGTCGCGCTGATTTTCTACCTTTATCCTACAGCATCTTTAAATTTTTAAAGAAACGAAATCTCACGGTTTTTATACCCATCTGGGTTACAGCGGGTTTTTAAAATCGTAGATCCCGTTCCGCACAGGCCAGATACGATTACACCCTTTGCAGCACAAGCCCTCCGGAGTCGTTTGCAGTTCGAGTGAATTGCACTCGGGGCATCGCCATATCGAGCCCTCACGCACGCGCCCTGACCCACCCTCAACCGAGGCAAATTGAAAAACACTGGGGGTCAGTTGAATCCAATTCCCCGTGCGCTGCATCATTGAATCAAGAGCTACCAACACATTAAGGGGTACATGTCGCTTGAGGAGATTAATACGAAAGTGGGAAACTGTTAGCTTTCGCCCGGGTGAAAAACCCGCCTGATTCAACCATTTGTAAATAACCCGTGGATGGAAGTTGAAGTTCAATTCTGTGAACTCGATCGCTTCAGGGTCGAAGGGACTCCATTCCTGCCGTCGAAAGACCCAACGGGCGATGGCCTTGAGGTTGCGCTTGTTCGCGTATTCGAGGATGAAGATTGCCCCTGGAATAAGTGTAGGCTTAATCTGGCTCAACGCTTTATTTGGTTCCACCAGGTGATGAAGTGTTCGGATCATCGTGGCGGCATCGAATACTTCTTGCGCAAAGGGTAAGCGATAGACATCGCCGACGACATAAACATAGCGCTCACTCTCGCCAAGTCGCTGCTGCGCTAACTCAATCTGCGTTCGTGAATAATCAAGCAGGACGATCTGCTGATAGCCCTGATATCGAGATGTATTTCTCCCAGCCCCTGCGCCCACCTCCAGCAATCTGGATCCACCCTCGGGCAGCAATCGCTGGAGAGCGATCGCCTCTACTCGATCCTCGTACTGCCGGCTCCCATGTTCCCAGAATTTTTCCTGGTAATCTGAGCCTTCATAATCACAAATCGGAGGTCGGCTTTCGCTCATGTCACACCATAGAAACGCCGGTCACCTTCGTGCCCGGCGAAATATCATCTCAATTGTACTCTCTCAAGCGCGTGGTGTCAGCCGCCCTTTCAAGTTTAAGAATCAAAATAGCGCGTTTCGTCCAACTTGTGTTGCTCCTGCGCCTCACCGCCTTCAGACTCTTGCTCTAGCAATCCTATCTCTGCATCGGCTCGAAATCGTGTCTCTGCCTCATCAAGAGCAGTACGACTCGCCCGTGGGACAATCGCCCATTTGCCACAATGCGGACACATCTCCAGTTTCCCAACCAATAGATTTGGTGAGAGAAAATGTCGGGGATAAGGAAAGCCACAGCGCTGACAGACCGCACCCCCGGCAGAACCGTAATTTCCAAGCTTGAAACTACCTGAGCGGCGGCCCATGAGCGTAAGAAGGAGGGTTCCAAGCACCATGAGTACAACGATCCCCGCGATCAGCGGGACGGTGAGATTGGCTGCCTGTTGCCAGCTCTCCTCCGCGCTGACGAACTCCAATCTTACTTCTTCCGCAAATATCTCTGCGCCGCTTGCCATCGTCCCAATAGCTGAAAACGTGTGTGCACCCAATGCATAGTCACTGGTGCTGAAGGAATATTTAAAAGGAGCTTGTGAGACCTCCGCAAAGAATTCCCCGTCGAGCAGGTATTTAACCCGTTCCAGATCTTGCGGTCCTTCGGCAGAGATTGTGAACCGTCCCTGAATTCGTCCAGCGGCTCGATACCCGAAGTCTCGCCGTAAACGTATTGTCAACTGATCATTACCATCCTGGCCATATGCGGGAATAGTTAACACAGAAGCCAACAGGACGAATAAGAGTATTTTCACCTTCCTCATCTTCACTCCTCACTTCCAGCGCGTTAGAATGGCCTCACGCTGGAAGAGCTGCGTGGCGAAAGCCAGCAAACCTACATCAAGCACGGTGACCCCAATTGCCATCCACAGGATCATTGTTTCGTTGATAAAGATCAATCCGCTGATCTGGGCGAAGAAAAGACCTAGCAGTGGAAGGATGACCAGCATAGATATCTGTTCGGCTACGCGGGGGTCATTTGCTCGAGAGGACACCATGATGGCGATACTCACAGCCGCGACAGCTAACAACGGGCCCACCACAACGATCGCAAACAACCAGAGGGGACCCGTCACCTGCCGCAATAACGCGGACCCCTCGGTAAGGATAGCCACCCCCAGTGAAAAAATTGAGAAGGACAGCCATGTTGCGCCGATCGCGGGCAGCGCTGCTGCCACAGCCTTGCCGGCGAGAAGCTCTAGTGTCGTCACCGGCGTCGCCAGCACCGGCTCCAGCGTTCTTGTTGTTTTCTCACCCACAATACTGTAGGAAGCGAAGGTCGCCGGTATGGCAAGCGGCATCAACATAAACAACAACATAAACTGACTCACGATGAAATATTGTCCGCACGTTTCGCCACTCAACCCCTCACACAAGTCCGCGAAACTGGCGGGCATATCCGCTGCCGAAAACCCGGCCATCTCTCCGGGAGTACCCATGGTATAGAGAATGATTAACGGCAGGGCGGTCATCATGAGCGGCATGAAAACCACCGTAAAGAGCACGAAGCGATTCTTGAATACTTCGGCCCACTCCTTACGCGCGATCACCCAAATTTTTCGCATGATCCACCTCTTTAACGAGAATCTTTCTTTTTGTGGGCATCGCACTTCCTTCGCCCCAATACACCCCAACCAAATTAAGTGTAGTTATGTAAAGTAGCTAGCGGACGATATCCACACCACTAAACAATGGTTAAAAATGCAATTACTTTACCAGGCGCAAATAAATCTCCTCTAAGGACCGGCGCAACTCGCCGACAAATTGAATATCCGCGCCGGCATCCACCAACGCCCGGATCAATTCCGGGTTGTTCCTCTCTGGGTCGTCTAACCCGACGACTAGCTTGTTATCCTTTAGCTCAACGGAGCGCACGAAGGGCTGCTCTCTTACCACTTTTTCATATTCAGGAGATGCCGCGCTCAGGTGAATCACGACCACTCGATCATAAAGTTTCGCCCTCAGCGCTTCGGGAGTGTCTAGCGCCAGTAAGCGAGTATTAACCACTGCGATGCGGTCACATAGCCTATCCGCCTCGTCGAGATTATGAGTGCACAGGAAGATCGTTCGTCCCTTATCCTTTAACTCACCGATGAATTCCCGCACTAAACGCGCCATCTCCGGGTCGAGCCCTGCCGTCGGCTCATCAAGGAAGAGCACTTTTGGTTCATGCAGCATCGCCCGGGCGATGGCCAACTTCTGCCGCATTCCCTTTGAGAAAGTCGCCGCCACATCCCCGCGCCGATCCCACAACCCCAACAGGCGGAGATAGCGCTCCACCTGTCCGGCCACATCCTCCACATCATGCAATTCGGCGAAGAAGCTTAAGTTCTTCTCTGCACTCAGGCGGTCGTACAACCCCGGCGACTCGGTCAATATTCCTGCGTTGCGCCTGATCTCGTTATCCTCTCGTCCTACTTCATACCCGGCGACCTTTGCTTTCCCCGAAGTCGGTGAAATTAACGCGCTCAGCATGCGTATCGTCGTCGTCTTCCCCGCGCCGTTTGGCCCCAGGAAACCAAAGATCTCGCCCGACTTGACATCCATATCCAGATCTTCAACTGCCAGCACGTCACCGAAGCGCTTGGTTAATCCCTTCGCAACAATCATCCAAATTCTCCTTAAAGCTGGATATCCGCCCCACTCACAATTGCTCTCTCCTGATCAAGTGTAGCGGCTATCCTCCAGACTATCGTCTGATATTCCTTCATCTCTAATTCGCCGCACTCTTGAGTTAGGCGGCGATGTGCTCGGGGGATCCACCTCTAAATCTTCACCCGTCGCATCCATACGTTTTATGGCGAAAATTATTAACAAACTTATCCCTGCACCAACGATAACGGTTCCCTCAGCGGCATAGACACCCCATCGATCCATTACGATTAACGTCACTGCGTTGAACAGCGTATGCCACGCTACGGCTCCCGCCAACCACCACCATCCACCGCGGCGAACACTCTGGAGAACCAATGCGCTTGCGCTCAAATGAAAACAAATCGCACCCGCTCGCTCGACGGCTCCCAGCAGAGCCTTATACCAGGGTATGTTCCAATAGAGCGCCATCTGAGCCGCGACGACATCCACCTGCTCCGGGGGCAGAGTCTTAGCAAGATCCGTCCCGCGTAATGCCACGGCCTGAAAAAAGCCGTACAAAACAAAACCACCGAGGATAATCGCCTCACTGCCGCCATGTCCCGCCCCAAACATGAGCGCATTGGGCAGGTTTCGAGCATCAGGTGTCCAGCGGCGCATGACGATATAGCGCGCCACCTCTTCGAACACTCCTGCAGAAAGGCCGTACAACAGCGCGGCCGCAATAAACGCCAGTCCGCCAGCCGCGAACATCCCCCGCTCGGTCACAAAGGGCGTCAGAACCAGATTGTTGAAGGGGATATGCAAAAGCTGCGATGCAACGAAGGTCGCCGCCCCCGCGCCGAATAAACCCCAACTGAGTCGCCACCGCCTCGCCAACACGACTCCCACAACCAAGGGGAGGGCGATCATCAACAAACCATTGAGTAAATGCGCCGCTGCGAGCATTACCGTTGCTCCTGGAAACCGATCATACAACCAAGTCTTTGATGGATGACTCAACGAGCTTCATTGGACACAGCTAGTACAGCATCGCCAACACCACCACCGGGAAGCCCCCAATATCTGTGTCAGAGCCTGTGATTCTACCTTGATTTTCCGTAACGACTCAACTGTGTCGTTCTAAGCGACTCCTTCGCAGGACAGGCTCCGGAAGCGGAATACAATAGATATTCGTGTAATTGGGCGAGAGACAAACCAGGTTTCCACCCCAACAGCCTTGCCCAACTCGATGTTTCACGTGAAACCCGATGACTATGTTTCACGTGAAACATCCACTCCCGTCGCTTGTCCACACTCAGAAATCCAACCCTTGTTGAGCTGTGTTTCCCTGCGTGCTTCTCGAAAGTCTCATCACGTCTTGACCTAGAAATGAGCCACCGTATTTAGATATACATTAGCTGAAAACTCCCAGCCCGCTTCCTTTGATTTATTTAGCTTTTCCTCAAACACTCAGTTTAGTAGAGCCACATCATCTCTCGAGTTTGGGCGGCTTGCCTTCCTTTCGCCAGGCATGAATTAACTCATCCAACAATATCGAAACTTCATCCGGATTGAATCCCACCCGGTGTGCATGCTCCAGGAAAGATTTCGTCATCCCCTCCAGCGCGGCCCTGCGTAGATGCGCCGTTTGTTCCGACCGCATTGACACCAATACATAGGTCCCGCGGCCCCGCTGTGTGGAGACCACCCCTTCTTCGTCGAGTATACGGTAGGCTCGAGCGATCGTATTGAAATTGACGCTCAGTTCCGCAGCCATTTTCCGTACGGTTGGCAGCTGATCGTCCGGCTGCAGCACGCCGGTTGCTACCAGGTGCTTTATTCGATCCACCAACTGCGCATAGATCGGTATATGGCCTCGGAAATCCAATTCAGTAAACATTTTACGATTACCCAATCGAACTATTGTCTCTTTGTATTATTGTACTAATTGTATGTTTTCTGCGATTATATGTCAAGCGCGAAGCTCCTGGCATCGGTTTCGGGAATTGGCTATCGTGGTAGAATCAAAGTGCGGTTGCTTGACCCTTGCATGGAGATAATTATGAACAAGAAAGTTGCTACCTTCACCGTAAAGAAAGGCTTGGCCCAAATGCTTAAGGGTGGCGTGATCATGGATGTGGTCACGGTGGAACATGCCCGCATCGCCGAGGAAGCCGGCGCTGTTGCTGTTATGGCGCTTGAGCGCGTCCCTGCTGATATTCGCGCCCACGGAGGCGTGGCTCGTATGAGCGACCCGGCTCTAATTCAGGAAATAATGGAGTCTGTCACAATCCCTGTGATGGCGAAGTGCCGCATCGGTCATTTCGTCGAAGCCCAGATCATCGAGGCTCTTGGGGTTGACTTCATCGATGAGTCGGAGGTTTTAACGCCGGCCGACGAAGCGCACCATATCAATAAACACCTGTTCAAGATCCCCTTCGTGTGCGGCTGCCGGAATCTTGGTGAGGCCTTGCGCCGCATTGCAGAGGGAGCGGCGATGATCCGCACGAAAGGCGAAGCCGGAACGGGTGATGTCGTCGAGGCGGTCCGACACGCGCGCTCTGTTTTCGGCGCGATCCGGCGCCTCAAGAACATGCCCGACGAAGAGTTAATGTCCTTTGCCAAAGAGATCGGCGCCCCTTTCGAGACGCTAAAGGAAACCAAGGATTTGGGGCATCTGCCCGTTGTTAATTTTGCCGCCGGCGGTATCGCCACTCCGGCCGACGCCGCACTCATGATGCAGCTTGGTGTGGACGGTGTATTTGTCGGCTCGGGTATTTTTAAATCGGGCGACCCCGCTTCGCGAGCCAAGTCCATCGTGGAGGCTGTTGCTCACTACGACGACCCGAAGATCCTAGCCGAGATCAGCAAGGGGCTAGGCGAGCCGATGGTCGGCATTGAAGTGAGCGAGCTTCCCCAGTCAGAACGGCTGGCCGAGAGGGGCTGGTAGATATCTTCGGGAGGGCGGCGATTCCTCACTCCGCTGATGATAGAACCCGGATGCGAAGGCACGACCGGGAAATTAAAGACCAGTCTGAGGTAAAGGCGCTTCTGCGCGATTCTCAGTTCGGTTTTATTGCTACCGTTTTTGAGAACCAACCTTTCATACACGCAAATCTTTTTTGGTACGACGAGAAAAACCAGCGTATTTACTTCCACACAGCCCTCAAAGGTCGCGCCCGCAGCAACATCGAGATCAACCCCCAGATATGCTTCAGTGTAGCAGCCATGGGCCGTCTCCTTCCCGCTGAGACGGCGATTGAATTCAGCACCGAGTATGCTAGCGTTACGGTGTTCGGGAGCGCACGTATAGCCGATGACCCATCAGAACAACGCTACGGTCTGCAGGGGTTGCTAGATAAGTATTTCCCTCAGTTACAGCCGGTCGAGGATTACAGTCCCATCACAGATGCGGAATTGCAGCAAACCTCCGTTTTCGCATTGGAGATAGAATCCTGGAGTGGGAAACATAAGGTGGCAGGATCATGAAAGTTGGCGTTTTGGCGCTGCAGGGAGATTTCGCCGAACACCTTGCCTTTTTGCGTAGACTGGGAGCTGAAGGTGTTGAGGTTCGCCTGCCCTCCCACCTGAATGATATTGAGTCTTTGATCATTCCCGGAGGGGAATCGACGACGATAGGGAAACTAGCCCTCGCGTTCGAACTACTAGAACCACTACGAACCTTCGGCCAGACGCGCCCGATATGGGGCACCTGTGCCGGCGCAATTTTTCTCTCAAA
>DAOUTT010000324.1 GCA_030668545.1 Anaerolineales bacterium
GGTCATCACCTTCACGCGAAAATCCCTTGCCGCCCTCATGGCGGGTTATCCCGAATTGGCCGCAAATGTCTGGCACCGCCTTGCTCAGTCGCTCAGTGGCCGTCTGCGCCATTCGAATGAGCGCTACCTCTCGCATATCCGAGAGGCGTACGACGTCGCCGATGATCTGCTCGGCACGCAACCGCTTGAGGATCTCTAACCAGGCGTAAAGTCTTTGATGTTAAAAAAGGCTCTAGTCAAACGCACATAAAACTGATATGATTTCAGCTAGAAAGTTGCATGCAAGTTCTGTCTGGAAGTCGAAAGATCAAGGCCTGAGCTTCATCGGCTCAGGCCGATTTAGTTCAGAACAGCGACCGCCGGGAACGAGACAAGCAACTCAACAGTGTTTGCCGTAAGGAGGCAATGTATAATGTCGGAACGAGTTCTTGGTACGGTCAAATGGTTCAATGGCAGCAAGGGTTACGGATTTATCGAGCGTGAAGAGGGAGAGGATGTCTTTGTCCACTTCTCAGCAATCCAGGGCGATGGTTTTCGGAATCTAGAAGAAGGCCAGCGCGTGGAATTCGATGTTGAACAAGGCGAGAAGGGTTTACAAGCCGCCAACGTCGTGGCTGTCTAGTTTAACTTAACCCTAAAATAAAAGCCCTCGCATTGCGGGGGCTTTTACCTTTTAAAGAGAAAGCGGAGTGCTGTATGAAATCCCATCCTAAGTAAACCGCATTTGCAGAATGAGCAAGCTATGCCAGAAAACGTAATTCTAGCTGAAGATATTACCTACAAAACTCTTCTACGTTTCAGTTTTAGTCCCTTTCTCTTAACGTGGCTGTCACCATGGCCAATAGGATCAGACCATAAGCAGGTAAGCGCAACAACATGGCTATGTCGTCCACCAGTGCTTTGCCTTTGATCAATTCTTGAAGCACTTCATTGGTGTAATACAAAGGTGTCAGGTAGCTTAGGACCTGCGACCATTCTGGGAGTTGTTCAACGGGCAGGATAATCCCGGAGAGGATGACGGATAGAACGACTAAGGGAATAAAGGGAAAAACCTGTCCTTCATTTCGGGCGAAATTGGAAACGAGCATGCCGAGGGCCATGCTGAGGATCGATAATAGCCACAGAACCAAATACATCTCTGCCATTACCTTGACCCCATACCCGAGTTCGAACAACAGATTGAGTTCGAGCAATACCATCAAACTCTGTGCGGTCGCCAGGACGGTGTATGCGATCAGGTAACCGGAGATGATCTCGATATGGTTGTAGCCGCTGACAAACATTCGGGCCAGCGTTCCAGCGGTTCGTTCGCGCACCAATACGATGGCAGTGAGGATGAACGTGATGAAATGGACGATGAAGGCCGCATAGGGGATTACATAAATGCTGATGTCAAAAAAAGGGGAGGCCAGAGCGTCAAAGACCACTTTAATGAAGTAGATGATCGCCAAGGGAAACACGAGTGAAATGGCGACAAATCGGTGATCGTGCCGCAGTTGCTTCAATACTCGCCCTGCAATTGATCCCATTCTTCTAATTGAGGGGATCATGTTCGATCTCCTTTGTTCACATCTCCGATTTGCTCGTTTATCATCCGCAGAACGATGGTTTCCAGCCGGTCTTCCTCGACTTCGATCCGGTTGATTGCAGGGTCTAACCCATCTTTCTGTAATAGCGCTGGTAATGCCTCGGGATAGTTGGTGACCATTTGCTCGCTTGCCTGCGGACCCCGCCATATCTTGATTTTGGCTTGGCTGTTCCACAACAGCTTGCGGGGGGTGTCATCAGCAAGGAGGACTCCCTCGTGGAGGATGGCCAATTTATCGCAATATAGGGCTTCATCCATTTGGTGGGTGCTGACAATGATCGTCACGCCTTTGGCCGTCAGTTCCCGAAAATGCTTCCAAAAAGCCTCCCTCAGCTTGGGATCGATACCCGAGGTCGGCTCATCCAAGAAAAGCATTTGGGGTTGGTGCACCAGTGCACAAGCCAGGGACACTCGCTGTTTCATGCCACCGGAGAATTTGTAAACGGGATCGTGCGCGCGCTGACTCAGTCCCACGAACTCCAGGACTTCATCTACCCGTTTGGATAGTTTGCCGGTTTGATGGGCGCGGCCGAAGAAACGGATGTTATCTGTCGGAGAAAGGTCCTCATATAAGGCCGGCGATTGCGGCATGTAACCGATTTTCTGGCGCAAGGCGCGCTTCTGTCTCCCGGGGTTTAACGACAGAACCGAAAGATCCCCCGACGTGGGTTTTGTTGCTCCGATTAGCAGTCGGATGAGGGTTGTTTTCCCGGCCCCATTCGGACCAAGCAACCCAAAGATCTGCCCGCCGTCCACCGCCAGGTTTACGCCCTTCAGCGCCTGAACTTTCCCGAAATATTTATGCAAGTTCCGGATTTGTATCGATAAGCGATCCTTCATGTTCATCTCCATTCGGAGTAGTCTTCCGAATTCGTCCTTATCTTTTATGGAAGCATTGACAGGTCCTGAAGAATTTCTATGCCAAAAAGGAGCTTGATCTCTCCATATTTTCCAGGATCTCAAGAATGGAAATATTGACCTAAAGACCATCAGAATTAACGAAGCTTATTATTTAGTTTTGTTTTGCACAAGCTTTCCCAATCGAGGTTGAAGGTTAACCCCCTGCCGCGGAGCATACCTCCAAAATCACCTCCGAGAACACGCCTGTCCGCCCGATTTCAGTGCCGTCTGAAGCCGTGGCTACGATCTGAACCTGAAAGCTTGCTTTCGTGAATCTGGCGAAGTCGGGGATGTCGGTTTCCGAATGAACGGTGCGGCTGAACTGACCGCTCCCCATGGGGGCCATCGGCACATTAGTCCACGCTGTCGTTTCACCGCTTGTCACATCTTTCAACCGGAAGAA
>DAOUTT010000044.1 GCA_030668545.1 Anaerolineales bacterium
AAGAAGCGGAACCTGAGGAAACCATTGAAGAGGTAGAACCCGAGGAAGCCGCGGAAGACGCAGAACCTGAGGAAGCCACGGGAGAAGTGGAACCAGAGGAAGCCGCGGAAGAAGCGGAACCCGAGGAAGCCGCGGAAGAGGCGGAACCTGAGGAAGCCGCGGAAGAAGCGGAACCCGAGGAAGCCGTTGAAGAAGCAGAACCAGAGGAAGCCGCGGAAGAAGCGGAACCCGAGGAAGCCGTTGAAGAAGCAGAACCAGAGGAAGCCGCGGAAGAAGCTGATTCTGATGAAGACACTCCCGAGGAGATTGAAGAGGAGTAGCCCACCACTGGCGGATCCTGAACGTTACTATCTGAAGTTAACCGGGCGTGTACTTGAGCGCCCGGTTTTGATATCGATGGAGATATGGTCCCATTTCAGCAAACACAATCTAAACTTTGGTAGAATAGGATATACATGGGGGGAATTGCACTGTAAGGTGCGGAGGATATCAAGTGGCTGACAAGATGGAACGCTTCACGCAACGGGCACGACGAGTATTAAGCTTGGCCCATGAAGAAGCGGAAAGGTTGCACCATAACTACATAGGTACTGAACACCTCCTCCTGGGTTTAATGCGTGAGGAAGGTGGTGTTGCTGGACGGGTTTTACGCGAACTGGGCCTGGAAACCGACCGGGTGAAGGAGATGGTGGAGCGGCTAACAGGTGTCGGCCGCCATACATCGGGCAGGATTGAACTGGCTCCAGCTACTGAACAGGTGCTGCAAGTAGCGATCGAAGAAGCGCGACGGATGGGGCACCACTATATTGGCACTGAGCACCTGCTCCTGGCGATGGTCCGTCAAGGTGAGGGGGTTGGCATCGAGGTATTGCGGCGGCTTGGAATCACACCTGAGCAAATCCGACGCCAAACACGTCGAATACTTCAGGAGAGTTCATCGCGCCGGTCGGCACAGAGGGAGCGATCGAAAAAGACAGAAACAGAACCTAAAACTCCCCTCGTAGATCAGCTGGCAACAAACCTGACCGAGTTGGCTGAAGAGTCTAAGCTCGATCCTGTCATTGGCCGCGAGATGGAAATTGAGCGGGTAATACAAATCCTTGCTCGCAGAACAAAAAACAATCCGGCTCTGATTGGAGAACCGGGTGTCGGCAAGACAGCGATTGTAGAGGGTTTGGCGCAGCGGATAGTTGCTGGCGAGATCCCCGGTCCGCTGCTCGGCAAACGTGTCCTACAACTCGACGTCGGCTCTCTTGTTGCGGGGACGATGTACCGCGGCCAGTTCGAAGAGCGCCTTAAGCGCGTTATTGATGAGTTGAAATCATCAGAGGCGATTCTCTTCATCGATGAGGTGCATATGCTCGTCGGTGCAGGTTCCGCAGGGTCATCGGTCGATGCCGCTAATATTCTAAAACCAGCGCTCTCCCGCGGCGAATTACAGGTGATTGGGGCGACTACTCTAGATGAGTATCGGAAACATATCGAGAATGATGCTGCTTTGGAGCGACGCTTCCAGCCGGTGATGGTGGAAGAACCGACAATCGAGGAGACGATCAGTATATTGCGTGGCGTTCGCAAGCCTTACGAAAACCATCACAAGCTTATCATCACCGATGAGGCGCTAGAATCTGCTGCCCATCTCTCCGCTCGTTACGTATCCGACCGTTTCCTCCCCGATAAAGCTATCGATTTAATCGATGAATCCGCTTCACGTGTGAGGATGTATAAAAGTCCAGAGGCAGTCTCGCTGCGAGAGATCATTAAGAACCTGCGCGAGACGCGCGAGGCGCATGCCCTTGCCGTGGACGAAGCGCGCCAAGAAGATGCGCAAGAGTTGGTCGAACGTGAAGAGGAGCTTGAAGCGGAGCTAGCATTACTCCGGACCGCTTGGGACCGCAGCGAGAGCGGACCGCGCGTGACGAAGGAAGATATCGCCGAAGTAGTCTCAATGTGGACGGGCGTTCCTGTGATGCAGATCGCGGAGGCGGAATCCGAGCGATTGCTTCAAATGGAGGAAGCCATCCATGAGCGCATCATCGGCCAGGATGAGGCGATCAATGCGATCTCAAAAGCTGTACGCCGATCTCGAGCTGGCTTAAAGGATCCCAAGCGACCGATTGGATCTTTCGTCTTCTTGGGCCCAACTGGCGTGGGTAAAACCGAGCTGACCAAAGCGTTGGCGGAATTCATGTTCGGCACCGAAGATGCGCTTATCCAGATCGACATGTCGGAGTTGATGGAGCGCCACTCGGTGAGCCGACTCGTCGGCGCGCCGCCAGGTTATATTGGCTACGATGATGCCGGGCAATTAACCGAGGCCATCCGGCGACGACCTTACTCCATCATTGTGTTTGATGAGGTGGAGAAAGCGCACCAAGAGGCCCATAATATGCTCTTGCAGATTATGGAAGAGGGTCAACTCTCTGATGCCCGCGGCCGGAAGGTTGACTTCCGCAATGCTATCATCGTCATGACCTCAAACGTAGGTGCGGATTTGATCAAGCGTCAAGCACAGTTGGGCTTCGACCTCCCACAGGACGAAGATGCCGAGGAGCGTCTCGCGTATGACGAGATGCACAAGAAACTGACCGAGGCCATGAAGAAGGTGTTCCGGCCGGAATTTCTAAACAGGGTCGACTCTATTGTGGTTTTCCATGCCCTAAGCAAAGAGCAAATCTCGCAAATCGTAGACCTCGAGCTGGCGAAACTATCGAAGCGTTTGGATGAGCATGAAATCAAGCTTCATATTACAGATGGGGCCAGGGCGAAGCTCGCTGAACTTGGGTATGACCCGGAAATGGGTGCGAGGCCGTTGCGACGGGTGATCCAAAATAAAGTGGAGGACCAGCTTTCAGATGAATTGCTGTCAGGGCAATTTGCCGCCGGTGATGAAATCGTCGTGGATGTCGAGGAAGATGAGATCATTCTTCGCCTCGCTTCCGAGGAGCCGGAGGATGAGCCTCAAACAGCCGTGGCTGCGGGGTGAACGGAACTCCCTGATAATGACCCAAGGGCCCGACTTCATGTCGGGCCTTTTGTTTCCTGGGCGCGAGCTAACTGTATAATCTTGATGAGGTGGATGAGTGGCTAAATCTCGAACGCAATATATCTGTCAGGAATGTGGGCGGACGGCGCCGAAAGCTTTGGGGCGCTGCCCGCAGTGCGGCGCTTGGAGCAGTATGGTTGAAGAAATTGTGGCGCCGCCCCGGCAAAGAAAACACAGCGCCGGGTTACTGAGTGCGAGTACGCCGAAGCGCTTATCTGAAATATCAGGTGATCCAGAGGAAAGGATTCCTCTGGGGATTGAGGAGTTCGCAAGAGTTCTCGGCGGCGGGATTGTCCCGGGATCGGTGGTTTTGATCGGTGGTGATCCCGGTATTGGGAAATCGACATTGCTGCTGCAAATGGTACTCGCAATGTCTGAGCGCGAACGTGTTCTCTATGTCTCCGGTGAGGAATCCGAGCGCCAGATAAAGACGAGAGCCCATCGGCTTGCTCGATCCGAAACCATATCCCAGGATTTGTTCGTCCTGGCCGAGACAGATCTGCAGATCATTACCCAGCACACCGAGCAGGTTGCCCCGAGCGCACTGGTAATTGACTCGATTCAGACGATACACTTCTCAGAACTTGAATCTAGCGCCGGTTCTATAACCCAGGTTCGGGAGTGTGCGGCCCAACTTCAACGCCTGGCAAAGTCTTCCGGGATTGCCGTCTTCCTTGTTGGACATGTGACCAAAGAGGGAGCGATCGCTGGTCCGCGCGTGATGGAACACATCGTCGATACCGTGCTTTATCTGGAGGGTGATCCCTACCATGCCTATCGCATCCTGCGCTCGGTGAAGAATCGCTTCGGTCCGACCACCGAAGTTGGTGTTTTCGAAATGCAGCAACACGGGTTGGTTGAAGTACCAAATCCCTCCGAGGCATTTCTCGCAGAGCGTGTTGTGAACGCCCCGGGTTCGGCCGTAGCGGTGACGATGGAGGGCACGCGCCCTCTTCTGGTCGAGATTCAGGGCCTCACCAGCAAGACATCGTTTGGACACCCCCGCCGTACAGCCAATGGCATCGACATTCAACGTTTGCTCCTCACCGTCGCCGTACTCTCAAGGAGGGTTGGCATTCGCCTTGACGACCAGGACGTCTTCATCAATGTTGTGGGCGGGATGCACATCAGTGAGCCAGCTGCCGATCTGGCAACTGCAATCGCCATTGCCTCCTCGTTGTCAGACGAACCGGTTCCTGCGGATGTCGCTCTTATCGGTGAGGTTGGACTCACGGGTGAGTTGAGGGCGGTAGCGCAGATCCCTGCACGACTGCATGAGGCGGCTAAACTCGGTTTCAAGCGGGTTGTGATTCCAAAGCAGGTGCGCGGAGAACCTCCTGCACCTGCAGGATTGGAGATCATAGCCGCGCGTTCTGTGAGGGAAGTAGCCGCGCTGCTGTTGGTGTGAAAATTAACGGGACGAACCTGGAATGCGCCTATTACTACCCCGAATTGGCGCAAGAGACACCTCTCATTATCTAATTACAATAGGCGAACCCGCAATTATCAGGTTTGTTCCATTGTCTCGCGGTGCGTCAACCCTTATAAAGTCTTTAAGGTTAGGCGAAGCTTAGCAAATGTATGTATGTAGAGTGTTTATATCCGCAGATGTGGGGGTCTGATTGGCGAAGTAGTATGTATCTAGGGATGCGGAAAGAGCTGATGACTTGCTGGATTTGCGAAGGGAAAATCGGAGCTGAATCTTTCTTTAACATTACGCGACCTTAAATCTTTAAAAGTTTTTAGGTTCAGGGGGGCTTAGCTATTGTAGGTGCGACCGCGATTTGCTAGAATCGAGTAACTGTGGGAGAGAGAATTTTCAATGAAAAGGAGGAGTGCCCACGGTCCTCCAAACATCGCAGTGGATCGGTAGATCGTTTCCTCAACGACCGCAGACCAACCTGCGATTTACCACCTGGGTGTAAACCCGACATTTGAAAATGGCAAGCGCCCGACACTTGAAATGAGTGAAAACCATTCGGGCTCCTTGGAGGCGTGAATGAACGCGGAGCGACACTGGCAGGCAGCGCTCGGTCAACTACAGATGGAAATGCCGCGAGCAGCTTACGACACCTGGGTTCGTGACGCGGAGTTTATCGCCTACGAAGACGGAAATTTCATCATCGGCGTACAAAATGCCTACGCTCGTGATTGGCTTGAAGATCGTTTGTTATCCACCGCAAAGCGCGTTCTAACCGGAATCCTCAGCCGAACAGTTGGCGTGAAATTCGTCGTTTGGCAAGGGGATTCATCCGTTGACGATCCGCTCGAACCGGCATTAGACCCCCCTGAGCTTTGTGACGATCGCGACCGGCTCGCGTCCTCGATAAACAATCGATATACTTTCGAGACATTTGTTGTCGGGAAAGGCAACCGGCTGGCGCACGCTGCCGCGCAGGCTGTCGCAGAGAGTCCGGCGAAAGCCTATAACCCGTTGTTTCTCTACGGTGGGGTTGGGCTCGGGAAAACACATCTACTGCATGCAATAGGGCATGAGTGCCTCGACGCGGGATTACAGGTCCGCTATGTTTCCTCAGAGGAGTTCACAAACGATCTGGTCGATGCCATTCGCTCACGAAACACAGCGGTTTTTCGCGAGCGCTACCGCAGAGTTGATGTCCTTCTGATTGATGATATTCAGTTCATCGCCGGTAAGGAAGCGACCCAGGAAGAGTTCTTCCACACTTTTAACACACTCCATGGGCAGGAAAAACAAGTTGTAATTTCTTCAGACCGATCACCGAAGGCTTTCGTGACGCTCGAAGAGCGATTGCGCTCACGCTTCGAATGGGGTTTGACAGCGGATATCCATGCGCCAGATTATGAGACAAGATTGGCAATTCTTCGATCGAGAGCGGAACGATTGGGGCGGGAAGCCCCCGACGAAATATTGAGCGAGATCGCCGAGCGTGTACAGAGCAACATTCGCGAACTCGAGGGCGCACTCACCCGAGTTCTCGCCTACGCCGACCTTCGCTGCGAAATCCTAACCCCCAACCTTGTTGATGCTGCATTGGCAGATATGGTCGTTCACACAAGCAGCGTGACAACTGAGCAGATCATCTCCGTGGTTGCAGACCAATATGGGATAGAGGAGAGCCGGCTTCTCAGCCGTGAACGCTCGAGAGAGGTGGCTTTCCCGCGGCAGATTGCAATGTATCTGATCCGCGAGGAAACGAGTAGTTCCTTACCAAAAATTGGCGAGGCTCTCGGCGGACGCGATCACACAACTGTTATGTATGGTTGTGGGAAAATTGCCGACCAGCTTGAAATCGATGATGCTTTGCGTCGGCAGGTTGTGGCTCTGCGAGACCGTATCTATTCCCATTAGCACTGCGGATTACCGGCACTCCCCCTATTGCTTAGACGAACAAACTACCTCGAGCCTGTCTTCGCTCACGCGTAGATTATCTTGGGAACTCCTCCAATAAAATGAATTTCTCCTCCATTTACTATGGAAGGGGTACATAAACGCCGACACCCCAGTTGATGGACCTTTTATAAATACCGGACCCTGCAGAGGTGATGGCTCGCTTTTTCTTTTCTTCCCCCTAAATCCGCCAAAGCCCCCTCCGCTCTGCTTCGGGGATGCACGCGAGGGGACTGTGGGGGACTTATCATCCCGAGCTCGTCGAGGGACCACTCCCCTCGCGAAGCACTCTAGGCTCCTACGGAGTGCTACGCGAAGCGCAGTGTGGAGCACACCCCCCGGATCAAACATCAAGCTCTCGGTCCAAACTTATTATCAAATCCAAGCAGAGTTATATATCTCTACCTCATGTTCTCGCCTCCAATGAGGCGCAACTCGAAGCAGATTGGCAGAGCCCGCCATTGGAAGTTGATGGAGTCGATATACCCTTAGCCAGCTTGGCTGAGGGTGTTAAGTTAATTAAGACTTCCCCGGAATCAAATCGGATAGGCGAATAGGCCGATAATCCCTGGCCCGCCATGTGCAGAGAGCGAGGCGACGAGATCGCCGAAGAGAGCTTCCTGAACGTTGAAGACATCCTTTGCTCTTTCGAGCACAGAAAGACCTTCCTCCCTTGCTCTTGCATGGATGACGGCCAGATTAACGGGGGCAGTGGTGCCTACGGCTTCCTCAAGATGCTCGATTAGCTGGTCGAGGGATTTTCCTCGAGTGCGAACATTTTCCATTACTTCCAGGAGACCATCTTTGAGGTGGATGATCGGCTTAATGCTGAGAAGAGATGCCAACGCTCCTTGCAGCGTCCCAACGCGCCCGCTCATCTGCAGGTACTTCAGTGTTGCCGGTGTCATAAAGAGCCTTGCCCGTTCTCGAATTATTTCTATTCGGCTCACAACGTCCGATTGGGCAACTCCGGATTTGATGGCCCTAACTGCTTCTAATACCATCCAGCCCGTACCAAGAGAAATGCTTCTTGAATCAAAGACGTGCACGTCTGCCTCGGGGGCCAACGACTTTGCCATGGTTGCGGAGTTGAAGGTTCCGCTGTGTTTTCCGGTGACTGTGATCACCAGGATGGAGTGCCCTTGCTGGTGAAGTTCTTTGTAGTAGCGCCCAAACCAGGCAGGCGTGGGTTGGGAGGATGTCGGTACGATGCCCGTCTCTTCAATCTTTTTATAGAAAAGATCGCGATCGATATCCACACCCTCTTCGAAGGTCTCATCACCGAACTGAATCGGGATCGGGGCGATACGGATGTCATATTCATCGAGGGTCTCTTGAGATAAGTTACAGGTGCTGTCCGCAATGACTTTTAACATGGGGATTTACTCCTCCGATGCAGAGACGGGATCGGGTGTTGTTGATCTGATGCGGGTGGGGAGAAGCCCGATTGAGAGTGGTGATGGTTCACATTGACCTATTTATTTTATATCATTACTTGGCTAAATGCCTAATTAAAGGTCGCCGTTGATCACCCTGCAGGTGGTTGGAACGGGGCATTCCAACTCGGGGATTTATGAACGTGGACAACCTTCCAGGAACCGTCAATTTTCACAAGCACACGACTCTCGTTGTAGCTTAAAACTTCCACCCCGCTGGCTGTTCCTTTTGAGATGAGCATGGTGTAAGAGCAGACCGCCGACTCGCCAAAGATTTGTTCCTGGTAATTGGCCACATCAAATCGAACGCGTCCTTTATCCTGCATGGAACTGCCCTCTGGGTGCGGGTCAAGGGCAAGCCCGGCGGTGTCATCCCGACCGGCCTCGGTCATCATGAAGTCGTGGAAGGGTAGCCCTTCGATGCGATGTGGCGTGACATACCATTCGTAAAGGGTCAGATTTTCGTCTGTGGTTTCGTGGTAGGTGAGGCTGTCGCTCTCGAAAATGCTCTGCAGATGGTGCTCAAGAAAAGATCGAACTTCGCTCATGGTGGGCTCCAGGGTTGTATTTGGAAAGGGTTTTTAAAGCAGGTTGATTGGATCGACGTTAATGCTCCATTCCTTGGGGAATTCGTCCGGGAGGACAGATGCAGGGTCGCTTCCCCGCAAGATGATCTGCCAACGATGCTGGCCGCGAATGCGCCTGAAGAAGCAGGGAGCGGGGCCAATTAAATCAATCTTTTTATCCGTAGATTGGATCTTAGCTTGCAGCGTGCCATGAAGGCGCGTCGCCTCTTCTTCAGCCCTGGCGTCTGATGTGTTCCTGTAAACAAGTCGCACCAAGCGGGTGAAGGGAGGGTATCTCAATTCTTGGCGGTGGCGGAGTTCCTGGCGGTAGAAGGCGTCGTGGTCGTGCTTGGCAGCGGCTCGAATGGCGTAGTGATCAGGTTGATAGGTTTGTAGAACGACTCGCCCCCCCAGGAGACCACGCCCGGCACGTCCGGCGACTTGCGTGAGCACTTGAAATGTTCGTTCGGCTGAACGGAAATCGGGCAGATATAAACCTGTATCGGCGGAGACAACGCCGACGAGCGTCACAAGTGGGAGATCCAGCCCTTTAGCCAGCATCTGCGTTCCGATCAGCACATCGGCGCGGTGCGCCGCGAAATGGGCAAGGATTACATCGTGTGAACCTCGAGAGCGTGTGGAGTCCCAGTCCCAGCGTATTGTGCGAGCCTGAGGAAAGAGTTGTTCGACCTCGTGCTGGACACGTTCTGTGCCTGCCCCGAACTCTCTGACGCGCGAGCCACCACATGCCGGGCATAACTCTTTGGGTTTGACTGCATAGCCGCAGTGATGGCAGGTAAGCTGGCTGGTGTTTGTATGGTGTGTGAGCGGTGTGTCGCAGCGGGGGCATTGTGCAACCCAGCCGCAATCGCGACAGAAAATATAGGTTGCAGAACCGCGGCGGTTGAGAAAGAGGATAGCTTGATGACCCGCCTGAATAGTCTCGTCGAGCGCGTTCTGCAGCGCCCGGCTGAAAATTGAACGATTACCAGATTTCAGCTCCAGACGCATATCGACCACACGAACCGGGGGCAGGTCGATGTAGCGAGCATCTCCCGTGGTTTCCTGATAGCGGTCCTTGATCCCCAGGCGTTCGGCCTGTTGTGCGAGGCGCTCGCGGTGCCCCAGAATCCGCTGCGGGAGTTTTAATAAGCGGTATTTTCCACGTTCGGCGCCATAGCGAGAGACCACAGAGGGGGTTGCGGTTCCAAACATGCAGGCCGCGCCAAGAATCTCCGCATAGGCAACAGCAGTACGGAGGGCATGGTAGCGGGGGGACCTCTCCTGCTCCTTATAGGAGTCGTCGTGGGACTCATCCAGGACGATGAGACCGATGTCCGGAAAAGGAGTAAACAGGGCGCTGCGGGGACCAACCATGATGTCCAATAAACCAGCTCTGCATCGTCTCCAGGTATCGAAGCGCTCTCCTGGGGATAATTGAGAGTGGCTGAGACCGACTCTCCCTGGGAATCGAGACAAAAATCGACGCACAGTCTGAGGGGTAAGCGCGATTTCAGGTACCAGCACAATCGCGCTCTGCCCTTGCGCCAGGGTCTCAGCAACGGCGCGCAGATAAAGTTCCGTTTTCCCTGATCCAGTCACGCCGTGAAGAAGGATGGGTTTGGTGCGTTCTCCGCTCGCAGATTTTAGAATTATTTGTATGACATCCTGCCAGGCTTGCAGTTGGTCTTGTGTAAGCTTCGGCGGCTCGCTGGCGACGAAATCCATCCCTTCCAAGGGGTCTCGCCATACTTCCGCCTCGCTTAGGC
>DAOUTT010000326.1 GCA_030668545.1 Anaerolineales bacterium
AGGTATGAATAACCCCACTGGTTTACAACAGTATCAATCACGTTGGTAATATCCTCTTGTACGCCAGGATGGGTCACGTCAAGAGCACGACCAAAAGTTTCCCAAACCCAACCCGTGTTTGCCGGCAGGCCATATCGGTTTCGAAGAACCCAATCTGGATTTCCTTGCACTACTTGTGCTGAACGAAGGGCTATAAAAGGTGCTATCCATAAACCCGCAATATAACCCGATCCTTGAATCTCCCCCGCAAGCTGAGCCATGCCGTTGGGAAAGCGTTCATTTGTAGTCAGCCAATCACCGATATCTGATTGATATCCATCATCGACTTGAATAACCTCCAGCGGGATTTCGTTCTTGTATTCTTTTGCCCATTTGAGATGATTGTGAATATGGGTCTGATGGACATCCTGAAAGTAGTAATACCAGGAGCACCACCCCAGCGGAGATGAATTTGCGACTCGAACCGAGTTCTCGTCAGCCGTCAATTTCAGATATGTTGACAGGGGGTCATTGGATTTTGTATCGATGAAATCGAGGCAAGCCCAATCGGTGATGAAGGTTTCACCAGCATCCAGGAGCACATCATCCAGGTTAGTTTGTAAATGGAGCGAAGGTTGTGTGCCGTTTAAACAAGACTCTACCGTCCCGAAAGCCGCACTTTGAGATAGAAAACCCGCTAGAATTCCAGCATGGCTGTTGCGATCCAGAAGCACGCCGAACATGTCTGAATGAACTCTGCCTCGCCCCCTGGGAAACCTCGCGCCCGGCTGGTCTATCATCGTGCGCCTGATCGGCCCTAGTCGAGTCCCAGGCATCGTTTGCTCTGCTCCTACCAATCCAGCGAAACTCCAGCTCTGCCACCCGTTGGAATAGAACGCTAAGTCAACATCAGGTGATGAGAAGTGAACACCACTCAATTCGCCATTTCTCTCTTCGTTGAAATGTGCGCGAGTCTCTCTGATGCGACCCAAAAAGCCCGTTCTATTATCAAACCCGGCGGCCATCATATCTGCCGAAATTAGCTGGATAGCGGAGGCCCCTTTATTCTTGATCTCGAGTCGCCACAGCATCGTTGGAGATAAATGAAGCAGCGAGAAACACACTTCCACGTCCAAGGTAGAATTTATCGGAATCCGCAGTGTCAGGTGGTCTGCAGGCCCCAACGAATGCGCAGCTTGTTCCTTCGCAACATCATCCGCTCGGGAGAATTCTAGTTGTGTTGAATGCGTCGTTCCGGCTTCCTTCCAAGTCAGAGCCATCGATGCATTCATGATCCGCGAATCTTTGGAGATTGTGCGAATCGACCAAGTGTCCGATTGTGGTTGTAAGGTGAAATTCAATTGGTTTGTGTAAAGTGATGGGGTCATGTAATTATCCATGCTCGATTTTGAAGAGCAATTGATCATTGCCTTCGTGTATACTTTATTCCGGCAACATTAATCAGGCAACTTTTTATCGGATTCTGCATCCAATGCAAGAGAGAGAAACGATCTCAATCAAAGCATTAAAAGCCGGTGACCGTGAAGCTTTCGCGGCGATGGTTGACGCGTACTCCCCTAAACTGTATAAGCTTGCTCTGCGTATGTCGGGAGACCCTCTTGAGGCGGAAGATATCCTTCAAGAAGCCTTTCTTAAAGCCTATCGAGGGCTTGAGAACTTCAGGGGTGGCTCGAAACTAAGCACCTGGCTTTACCGAATTACTGCAAATGAAGCGCTAATGCGGCACCGCAAACATGAGTTGGAGAAAGTACCCATCGACGAACCTTTACTTCTCGATAATGGCGCAGAGATCCCCCGCGAATTAAAGGATTGGTGCTGCTTACCGGAAGCCGAACTCATGAGCACAGAGGCGCAGGACACATTGGATATCGCCATAAATTCGCTCTCCCCTGCCCTCCGGGCAGCATTTGTTCTGCGCGATCTACATGGACTCTCGACGCGCGAAGCGGCGGATGTTCTCCAAATTTCCGAGGCGGCCATAAAAACCCGCCTTCTCAGAGCCCGACTGCAGCTTCGGGAGATCCTTTCCAGTTACTTCTCAGAGAGAATGGAACGGTTATCAAATGTCTGAACACAACCTCTGCCAAGAATTTCTCAGCCAGATCTCAGATTATCTGGATAACAATATTGATCCATTAACCTGCGCTGAGCTTGAGAAACACCTTGACGATTGCCCCAATTGTAAAGTTTTCGTCGACACGCTTAAGAAAACAGTCTACCTTTATCAGCAGCAAGAAGCAGATATCAACGTTCCTAGTGAAGTTCGAGGGCGATTATATAAAGTGCTGAGCCTTGATGATCTGACCCGCTGACGAGACTTTTGCATGTTTTCAGAGTTCAGCTTGAGAGACAAGATGTCCCGCAATAAAGACGAATACAAGCGGCAGTCGGCAGAGATAACCTTGAAAAAGATAAAACCCTCGACTTCACAAGAGCCTCGAGCCGGAGAACCTTGCCCCAATTGCGGTAGGGCTAATCTGGATTATGATGGCTGTTTAAATCTGGTGTGCACGGATTGCGATTACGTTTCAGGCGGCGTTTTCCACTGATAGGACCTTCCCCCTCCGGGTGAGGACCACTAAATCCATTGAGCGAGGATCGAAGTATAAATATTCCCTCAATTATTAAAGCTGAGATGTTCTCGTCCCAGTCTAATCTTATTCCCCAACAAGCTACTTTCAAGAAAAGGATTTAATCCTTGCGTCGAACCATGCACGTACTACTCCTCGGAACCGGCTTTATCTTTATTGCCATGGCAATTCTCACTGCAGTGATTGCGTCTAATCAAGCACGAAGTGATACGGGGATCGAGAAACCCCAGGACTGCGTGGAGCCAATGAAAGTGGAGTATCCTGCTCCGGCAATTGAACT
>DAOUTT010000050.1 GCA_030668545.1 Anaerolineales bacterium
ACGCGGTTATGGACGAAGAAGACTTGTCCTCCGCGGTCAAGTTCGCGGAGAATCGCAGACCGGACCAGTTGGGGGTCGTACAAACCCACATGGGTTCGCACAGGGAGCCGATTCTCTGGTGGAGTGCTGATAGTCGAGATATCTCGTACTCCGGTGAGTGCCATATACAGCGTCCGTGGGATCGGAGTTGCTGTGAGTGTCAGAACATCAACCTCGGTCCGCATGCGTTTAAGGAATTCCTTATGTGTGACGCCAAACCTTTGCTCTTCGTCGATAATGAGCAGTCCAAGGTCCTTAAATAGGACATCGGGTTGAAGAAGGCGGTGGGTGCCGATCACCATATCGATCTCGCCCGAGACCAGTCTCGTGATGATCTCAGCCGTCTCGCTTCGGCTCCGGAAACGGGACAGCATTTCAACCTTGATGGGAAAGGCGGCGAGCCGGCGCCGGAATGTGTTGAAATGCTGCTGCGCCAACACGGTCGTCGGAACGAGCATAGCGGCTTGTTTGCCGTGCATCACCGCTTTGAACGCTGCACGCAAAGCGACCTCCGTTTTTCCATAGCCTACATCACCACAAATCAAGCGGTCCATCGGTTTGCGTCTTTCCATGTCGCCTTTGATAGCTTCGAGTGCTCGTATTTGATCTTCTGTTTCCTGGTGAGCGAATGACGCTTCCAATTCCTTTTGCCATGCTGTATCTGGGGGAAATGCCGTTCCGAGCACCGTTTGTCTTTCTGCGTAAAGTTCGAGAAGATCGCGTGCGATTTGCTCGACCGCCTCTCTCGCTTTGCCTTTCGAGCGAGCCCACTCAGAGGAGCCGAGGCGGGACAAAGAAGGGGATGAGCTGTCTGCGCCAACATAACGGGAGATACGATCGGCTTGATGGACGGGAATGTAAAGTTGGTCGCCATCGGCGTACTCAATGAGAAGGAACTCTCGTTGGATTTCATCTAACCGGCGTTCGACAAGACCTATGAATCTCCCGATTCCGTAGTCGATATGCACGACATAATTGCCATGCTGAAGATCGGCGAAAGACTCTTCGGGAGCAGATGGCCGTGCGAGCGAGCGCCGGCGAGGTCGAGGACGCGACCAGC
This sequence comes from Anaerolineales bacterium, assembly GCA_030668545.1. Taxonomy (GTDB): domain Bacteria; phylum Chloroflexota; class Anaerolineae; order Anaerolineales; family E44-bin32; genus E44-bin32. The sequence goes on from DAOUTT010000050.1 coordinate 1,100, forward strand.
CAAATAACTCTGCATCCGAAAGTAGATGGAGGCGGTCACCTTGTGCCAGGTCTTGTATCCAGCCACCGGAAAGTGGTCCCTGTATGAAGATTATCTCGCCGTGGGGAAGATCTCCTAATATCTCTTGCCGGACTTCAGCGGCGTTATCGTACTCGCTCCACAACTCGCAAAGACGCTGCGCCTGCCGGCTGACGATGACAACCGTTTCGTGATCCGTGCGTTTATCGCTCAGGTGCTTCAGAATTGATTCGAGTTGTCCACCGAAGCGTGGTCCTGGTGTGAAGGAATTTGCCAGCGGAACCGCATGCATGTCTACAATCCCGGCGTTCATTCCTAGATCCAGTGTAGTGAAGTTCACGAGGCTCTCTTCGAGATCTGGTAAGGTCAGATAGGGAAGCGGGAAATCTGAAGAAATCCGCCTTTCTGCAATCGCCTCCTCATGCATGCTTAGAGCCTGCTGCTCAATATCTGCCACGGCATTCGTGAAAGCGATCTTATCGTCGAACACAACGACGGTATTCTTTGGAAGAAAACTTGATATGCCGGAGGGCTGTGAATTCATCAGCGGTAAAAACAACTCCAGCGAATCTGTTAGAAAAAGGTCATCTTCGTTGCCAATACCAGGTAATTGTTTCGACCATTTTTTATCGAAGTCGCGCAGTAGACCCTCACGCGCCGGTGTGACCCAGACCCAGGTCGTTTCCTTGATCGTCCGCTGAGAGGTTGGGTCGAAGCAGCGGAGAGATTCCACATCGTCTCCGAAAAATTCGAGGCGGATGGGGAACTCTTCCGCCGGGGGCCAGAGGTCGAGAATTCCGCCGCGACGGCTGAACTGTCCGCGCTCGGTCACAATACTGCTTTGCGCATAGCTGTTGTTCATGAGAAGGGAGAGAAGTTGATCGAAACGGAAAGCCGCTCCTTGCTTTACATAACGTGAGTTTGCCAGAAAAGTCCGCTTTGGGAGCGTGCGTGTCATCATAGCTCTGGATGAAGCCAGAAGCATAAGGCTTTGGCCAGGGAGTTCTTCTTGTGGGCTGCCGGGTCCTTCACCTTGAGTCAGGAAAGCGAGTGCAGAGGTGCGCTCATTTCTGACGGATTCACTCCAAGGTGACAGTTCATAAAAAAGAGGATTCGGATTTGGAAAACGGTGAAGTTTTACGTTTGGTGCCCAATTCGGAATCTCTTCATGAAGTGTGAGCAGGCGGTTCAATTGGGGAACGATATACAGAATCGGCTGCTGAAGATCTTCGTATAGAGCGCTGACCAGCATCGGTCGAACTGCTTTCGGAATCTCCAGAGCTTCGTCAGGAGAGGTCTTTTCCAGAAGCTGATCCAATAGTCGCTGGTATGTCGATTGCTCACGTAGAGGAGCTAATAGGGTGGAGAGATTCATTTATCAGCAGGTTTGGGATTGCAGGAGTTCATAGCCGCCTCGATCCCATCGAAGAGCAGCGTATGGACGCAGTCAGCGCTGCGGTGGAGTGTCATTTCAACAAATTCGGCATCCTCGGTGAGGAAATCTTGAAGGACGAAAGCTGCGGGATCCATTTTCCCTGATGGTCGACCGATGCCGATACGCATGCGCGGGATTTGATTTGACTGCATGGCGGCGATGATGGAAGCCATACCTTTGTGCCCACCGGAGCCGCCTTCGGGGCGGATGCGAACGGTCCCGAGCGGCAGGTCGAGATCGTCGTAGATCACGATCAGATTTGAAGGCGGGATGCGATAATAGCGGGCTAGTGAAGCGACCGACCGGCCGACAAGATTCATGAAGGTTTGAGGTTTCACCAGGTAGATCTTTTCTCCATCTACACGTCCGTCAGCGATCAGCGCTTCAGATTGCATGCGCGAAATTGTAAGACCCCATCTGTGTGCAAGATGGTCAATCAGCATAAAGCCGATGTTATGCCGGTTCCGCCGGAATTCTCGGCCTGGATTGCCCAGGCCTGCGAGGAGCCATGGTCCTTGAAGTTCAGACATCCTTCTACCTACGTTTCTTTCGATTAGCTTTACGGAGCATCTGTCGCATTCGTAAAACAGCCCATCGCTCTTGGGATCTCCTGCGGATGAAGAGATAAATACCGAGTGAGAGCAGGACAACCACACCGGCGATTATTCCCCCTGTGAAAGTCCGTAACACTGTAGATGGGTTTGATCCACCTGGAAGTGGCAGCGGAGTGGGGCGCGGGGTCCGCGTAGGCAGTGCAATCGTTGGCGTTGCCGTGACCCTGTCAGGCTGAGGCGTGGCCGTCTCAATCGCTGTGCTGTTACGAATGCGGAGCCCTTCAACGAATGACTCGAGTACGATGTTATTGCTGAGATGTACACGCAAGCGCAGAGTGTAGAAGCCGTCGGTGATACCGGTGGTATCCCAGAGCCCCAATCTTCCATTCGTTACGGGCGTGTGAACGGGATCGCCGATTAGGAACCAGGTCCCGGTCGGGTTATCTGAGTGGGAGAAAGAGAGATCATACGAAACGAAGGATGGGTGAGACGCTGACCCCTCGATTGTTACCACTCCATCGATGGCCTCCCCGCCGAGAGGTTCACGGATGTCCGCGTACCCTGGCGCCTGGGCTGCAGCCTGGCTGACAATGCACACAACACCTAGCATCGTGAAACAGAGAATATTAAGCAGCCGTATGGCCTTCGAAAACCCCATTATTACACCTGCAAGAGACCAATCTGTGAGTCTATCATGCCGCCTGTATCGGGTCAAACAGACAGGATTCTCCAGACTTCTTGAAGGAATAAAGCCTTCCGCAGGTGATAAACCTCCCACAGGATAGAAAAACCCGCCGGAGGTCTGAAAGCAGTGGGAGTTTCAGGAGAGCTCCTCAACGAATGCGATTCTATGTAAAGGGCTTTACTCGGACAGACGAACGTTGACGGAACGATTGTGTATCGGGTAGAATCTGTTTCGCATCGTCGAGGGCGTTCACCTGGACGGTTAGGTGGAGTCCCTTTTTTTGTTCAGGCAAAGGTGAAAAAAATGGCAACAAACGAAAAACCAGGAAGCGATGAAATACAAGCTGAGATCATCCATCTTGATGGCGGGGTGATCCAGAATGTCGAAGCCGATACAGTCCGCATTGAACAAGGCGGCGCCAATCGGGTTATCGCCAAGAATGTCGAGTTGAATAAAGGGGGCGCTCTTACGATCCAAGGAGATGTTGTCGGCTTGCAGCAGGGAGCAGCATTTATTACGCGCAGTTCGGAGAGCACCAGCGAAGAGAGCACTGTGGGCGCTGTTGTTACGGAGCACGCTGTCCTGCAAGACTCAAGAGTTGGCATCACAATTGCCCGAAAAGCAGAGCTAAATAATAGCTCTTCGATCATCTTGCTGGCTCAGGAAGTTGAGGGCAATGTGGAGACAATACTCGACACTCGCGGTGCACTTCTAGCAGGTCTTGTTTCAGGCATCGCAGTGGGTCTCGTATTATTAGTTGGCAATCTGCTAAGGCGAGATTAATTAAAATATTCGAAAGCCGGTTCACCAGATGGAACGAAGGTAACCCGAGAGGGTGAGAGGCGTTCCGAAGGAAAAAATAATGGAAGCTGTAACATTAAACGCAAAAGAAAGAACAAAGATTAGGAAGCAAGTGAAAGCGTTGCGCAGACAGGGTATTTTACCAGCTGTGATGTACGGCGTAGGTATTGAGCCCCTTCCAATTGAGTTAGATGAAAAAGTGGCATCTCGTGTACTCGCGAATGTAGGTGGGTCTACACTTATCGACCTGAAAGTAGGCAAAGACACGCACAAAGTCTTGGTGCGCGAGTTCCAGCGCGATGTGATCCGTCGGGATATCTTGCACGTAGATTTCTTGGTGGTAGCCATGGATGTTGTCATTAGTGCTGTCGTTCCCGTTGTTTTAGTCGGGGAAGCCCCGGCAATGGAAGAACTTGGTGGCATTATCGTATCCGGGCTTAACGAAATCGAGGTAGAAGCCCTACCGGCAGATTTGCCGGAACAAGTGACAGCGGATATCGGGGCGCTTCTCACGATGAATGATGTCATCACGGCAGGTGATCTTGCCTTGGGGGAGAAGGTGACATTGGTCACTGATCCCGGCGAAACGATCGCCAATGTCATCGCTCAGATGGCTGAGGAAGTAATCGAAGAGGAAGAAGTCGAAGAGCTCGAAGAAGGCGTCGAACCCGAATTGGACGAAGACGAAGAAGCGGTGGAAGAATCCCCCGAGGGGAGTAAGTATAAGACTACTTACGACTAACCGGACCGGATATTCAAGGAGCATGGTTAGAAGGCCATGCTCCTTTGCTTAAATTTATCACCATTGATCCATAACCTTACGTAGGTTATGAACCTTCGGGAGGTTTGCGCAAGGAATGAAACCTCAGTCATTAGAGGGGAGCCTACAGTATTTCGTCTGAAGATATTGCTTTACTTGAGACGATCCAACAATTGAAGTAGATTCCTGGTGATCCTCGCCGTAGCTCCCCAGATCACCTCCCCCTGGTATGGTTTGAAGGCATAAATCGGAAAGTGTGGGTCGGAAACAGAATTTTCTTCGAAGAGGGTTTCTAAGTGTGCAGGATCCGACAACCACTCGATGGGAACACCAAACACGCTTGCGACCTCTATCGGATTTAGCGTCAGCTTACAAGGCCAAGGGATCACGCCAACAACGGGAATTATTTGAAACTGCGTGATGGTGAGCAGGGAGTCGAGTCTGCCCAGGATTTTGACCTCCGCAGGATCGATGCCAATTTCCTCCTGTGTTTCTCGTAGCGCAGCGCTCTCATAGTTTTCATCATCGGGCTCAATTACCCCACCAGGAAACGAAACCTGACCACGATGGTCCTCGACTTCATCGGTACGTTTTGTGTACAGGGCGTGCCAGGAGCCATCGTGAAGATAAAGAGGGATGAGGACCGCAGCCAGGCGAGCATCTAATTCAGTCTGGACAACGGCTTTTTGTGAGAGAAGAATCTGTTGAAGGCGTTTCGTGAAATCATCCATAGGTTGATAATTAGGCACGTTGGATCACGATTCCTCCATAAGCACACTGCACGCTGCAGTCTTCAAGGTGCTGGATCTGACCCGCCTCCATACTGAACCTATTTCCAGAGTGCAAAGAAACTAGGTTAAAAAAAGCACTTATTAGTCATTTCTTGTGCATCCGCCGGGCAAAAACCAGGTACCCAGTGTGCGCGATCATGCGGTCCGTGGGGCGTAAACGTTCAGCAACTGGTTTATAAAACCGCAGCAGGATTTCGGCTACATCGGCCATATCGAAATGTTCTTCCTCGATTTTACTCAGCAAGGCGGCAACCTGGTTGGTTGTCGGTAGGATCGTTCCCAGCACACCTCCATTAGCTAGAACCTTATGAATTTGAGAGAGATACAATTCCGGCTTCGGTAGATCTAGGAAAACTGCGTCGACGTCCTTTTCGGCAATTCCATCGGCGATATCTTCCAGAGTGAAATCCACACGATCCATTAAACCAACGCGCTCGAGATTTTGCTTGGACAGATCCTGCATATCCTCACGACGATCGTATGAATATACTTTCCCATGCTCCCCCACCATCCAGGCGAATGCGGTGGTCAGGGCGCCAGAGCCTGTACCTGCTTCGAGGACACGCGTTCCCGGTCCAATCGATAGGCGCAGGAGGATGTACCCGATATCTTTAGGGAATATGATCTGCGAGTTTCGGCGGGTATTGCGGACGAGATCATGCAGAGTGGGGGGGATAAATAAATAGGAGGCTCCCAAATGCGTTTCGACGACTCGCCCCCATGGTGAGCCTATAAGATCGTTGTGGAAGATAGATCCCTTATGGGTTTGGTATTCACGATCGGCTTCGAGCTTGAAGATCGTTTGTTTATTATTTGGTAATTGGAGCATGGCTAGATCGCCAACATCTGCGATTCGCATGACTGCAGCCTCCTGGCAAGGTTGCACCTATTCTAATGGCAAATGACGCCTGCATACCTATTCTGTCCGGCAATCAAGCAGGCTTGAATCCTACAACGCGCAGCACACGGGCTCGCTCTTGTTCGATAATTTCAAATCGTGGGTGAAAGCCCGCCTCTTGGAGTGGGATCTTCCACTCCTCTCGCGGCTCGCCTGACTGTCCTGTGAAGCGGTATAGCCACGAAGCAAAACGGTCTGCGAGAGAATCTCCCGTGATTTGAACGAGTCCGATGATGACGAGTTCTCCATCCGGTTGCAGGACTCGGAAGGCTTCCGTCAGCGTTGCCGGATCGACGATATATTCACTTGGAAAGATGGCGATGATGTCAGAGAAGTGATTTGAGCGAAATGGAAGCGCTTGCGCACGACCCTGGGTGAGCATCGGGGTTATACCGCTGCGAACAAGATTACGCTGCGCGCGCTTGAGCATTTGAGTCGACGTATCCAATCCGACACTTCTATGGGCTGATCCTGAGAGATCGGCAAGCAGGTGTCCCGGTCCGGAACCCAGCTCAAGAAGGTCGCCGATTTGCGAGGAGGGTGTTGCAGCGGACTGCCATTTCCGCCACTGTCCCATGGACGTTGTCCAGGCGACGAAGTCATACGCCCAGGCGAGGGTTGTATACAGGTGTTTGAAGAAGAAGCGCAGGAAAGAAGCGATAAGGTTGGATGCTATTTTCCACATCCCGTTTTATAGGTGTGTAGTTCGATATTTCCTGAGGCGATTGCCGAAAGTGCACTCTGATCGGTGAGAGCAGCTAGTTCCTGCTCACGAATGCGGTTGTAACCGCTTGTTTGCTCGAGCGATTCATCGGAATAACCAGGATGGCACATTATCTCGCTCGCCCCGTTGGGCAGTTCTTCCAGGAGCTTGATTAAATGGTCCAAGACCGCATTATTTCCAAAGAAGCTGGCATAAAAGTAATCTGGGTGTGGAATGGCGAATGTTTCCAGTTGTACTTTTGCCTGCGTTCTGCTGAAGTCGATCATGTTGGCAGGATAAAGCTCAAATAAATCTTCTTCGCGAATGTCATTCGGAAACGGAGTGCGGACGCCGCAATCATATTCAACCGCAAGTTCGGTTAGTAGCATCCAGATCTCAGTACAGGCTATGCCAAAATGGTGATGACTGTCGAGATGGTCAAGTTCCACCTCGGTCTGAAGGAAACGCTCGATCTGTGCTTTGCACTCTATCTTGACTTCAGCGGGGTCTAACATCTCCGGGTTACTGAAGATTAGATCCTTCCCGTGAAACCACCCGTTTTCGTCGACAAGCGTGGGGACTCGATCAGGCGGTGTTAGGGGTTTGCCGCAGGTGAGATTAAGGTGGACACCGAAAGCCAGAGAGGGAGCACGTTCAATTCCCCTGCGTACGTCTTCGAGGGCGCCAGGCAAGTTGATCATAACGGTTGTCGTTGTGACGAGACCGTTTAGATGAGCATCGCAGATCCCCCGGCTGACGGATGGAGTGCGACCATAATCATCCGCGTTTACGATCAACCTGCGCTTCACGGTGTGTAGATGTCCAATCGAGCAGGGAGCACGCGGTAACGAATTGTCGTTGCCGCTTCGGCTCTTATCTCCCCATCCGCCTGTATAGGTGTACCTGGAGAGCATGTGATCTCGAGCTGTTGTGTGTGATGCTGGTGGATAGCAGGATCATGGATGTACTCACCGCTGATTGTTTTGGGGAGCAAGGAAAGCATTTTCCAGTGCGTCGGTGCATGCCCATAGACGAAGGTAAGCAAGCCATCTGTGGGGTCTGCATCGGGCGCCATTTTGAACATACCGCCGGTAACGGGGCAGTTCCCGACAGATACCAGGGACACAAGTCCTTCATACTCGCCATCATCCCAGCGGATATGCATCTCATATTCCGGTTTTGCGGCTATCGCCCGCAGCGCCGCTACAAGGTAGCGGATCACACCTCGCAGCCAGGTCATGCGAATGTTATAAATCGTCACGACAGGCTCTAATCCAACCGCGGAGTTGTTATCAAAGACCCAGTCGTTTACCTGGCCCAAGTCGATGCGGCGTGTCTTCCGCCCGAGGACTGCCTGAAGAGAGCCCACGATATCGAGAGGAAGCCCTAAATTCTTTATTAGATCATTTGCTGTCCCCAGCGGGATGATGCCGATAGGTCCAAGCACGCCTTCTGGATCGGTCTGGTAGAGTCCGTTAATCACCTCGCCTATCGTTCCATCCCCGCCGGCAGCGATAATCGGATCTCTTCCCTCCCGGGCAGCTTGTTCCGCAAGTTCGGTCGCATGCTCTGGGCCCTGAGAGAGCACGACATCACAGTCGAGGGACAATTGCTTGAGCGCATTGATGATCTCTGGTGCTTTTTCTCCTGCCTTCCATCGATTTGAGTACGGATTGAGTATGACTATGCCAGACATTGTCACCTACCTCATGTAATTAATGAAGACTGAAGCGAGTCCCAAGAAAAGTGCAAATCCTACACTATCCGTGACCGCTGTAACGAGAACGGTTGAAGCGAGCGCAGGATCTGCCCCGACCCTTTTCAAGATAAGCGGTACGAGCGTCCCAATCACCGTGGCGAGGATCATGTTCCCAACAAGAGCGAGGCCGAGGACTAAACCCAGGACTTCATTCCCCGTCCAAAGGTAGACACCCACAGCTGCTGCAGCGCCGATAAAGAGCCCTTGAAATAGACCAACTACAGCTTCTTTTGTGAGCGTTCGCCAGGCATCGCGGGGCTCGATCTCGTCCAGTGCGATGGCGCGGACGATGATTGCCAGCGTTTGTGTGGCTGTATTCCCGCCTAATCCTGCCACGACAGATAGAAACGCGGCGAGCAATGCAACCTGGGCAATAAGAGATTCGAATTGGGAGATAACCCAGGAAGCGAAGAGTGCAGTAATGCCGCTCAAAAAT
>DAOUTT010000018.1 GCA_030668545.1 Anaerolineales bacterium
ACCAAGTCCTGCGTGGGAACAGCCGCCAGGAGATGGTGATCGAGGTTGATGTGACCGACAATTTCGGCGTTGAACGGGTCGAGTTCTATGTCGATGACATTAAAGTTGAAACGGTGACTACACCGCCGTACTCGATCCGTTGGCGAATGGTGGCTGTTGGTGAACATGAAGTCTATGTACGGGCGATCGATCTCGCTGGGAATGTGGCGGAAAGCGATCGCGTTCTGTTCACGGTCGAGCGGCCATAGTTTAAGAATTCGTGGTCAGGAAATCCCATCCATGATCCGGTTTACAAGAAATCAAAACATCCCCGCAATACACATTGCGGGGATGTTTTTGTTTAGGAAGTAACAATGTTAACCTATGCCCCTTTGGAAAGCGAAGTTGATATTAGTGACGGTCCCATCAGGAGCCACGGTCACCTGTTGATACGGATTTGCTCCAGGAGGAGTTGGGAATCCGCTGGGGTACATCGTCCCCCAGCCGTAGGAAGCCGGGGGCAGTGAACTCCTATTGACAGTGACACAATATGTCCCAGCGGGCAGTTCATTGAAGCTATAGTAGCCGGAGCTATCCGTTGATGTCGACTTGTAGCCGCTCGAGGCGCATCCACCTTGACCAAGTGTGACGGTAATGCCTGAGAGGCGTACGCTTGATGGTGAAGATCCGAAACCTTCATATACATACCCTGAAATGGATCCCTGTGGGACGGGCGTCGGCGTAGGCGGGACGTAGCACACACCAGGCTCGGACCCGGTGGGGATGAAGCCGTAAGCCCAGCGGCAGGTGTTGTCCATCGAGGCCATCGCCTTCAGGGGGTACTGGCTGCTCTCTGAAGCGGGTGAGCCGGCATCAATCACGGTGAAATGGTCGTGGTAGTCGAACCAGGCCGGATCCTTGATGATTTCATCGCTCCACGTACCCCACATGAATTCGCCGTCATTGCCGATGAGCGAATAGAGAAAGGCAATCTGGATGCGATCGGCATGCCCGGGGTCGCGGCGGATCCAGGCTTCGTCGGGTCCGATACCGTACCCGCTATCGAATACGCAATCCTCATAACCGTCTCGAGAAGCGTGCGGACCATCCGAAATCATCGCTGTAGGGCCGCCAACATCGCTGTTGGCATCGCGGCAGGCAAGCACGCCGTCTGTGGTCCACTCGCTGTCAGGTGGGGCGTCGGCGAGGATCAGCCAATCACCATGGCCGTCGATGTCCAGGTCGACCTCCACGCCATAGGCAGCTTCTGACTCGGCGGGAGGCGGTCCTTCAAGGAAGATCGTGACGTACACCCAGGGTGGTCCCATGCTGAGTTCCGCACGGGTGATATCCAGATACTCCTGGTAATCCATCACCTGTGTAGTGAAGGGTCGCTCGAGAAGGTTGATGTCAAAAGTATCGGCATTGGCTCTTCGCTCTGAGGCGAGAGCTGCACTCGAACGATCGGTCATAAAGCTTTTTACTGAACCAGGGTTCGAGGGCTGGATCTGATGTGCAACGGTAGGTGTGGGCAGTGCCTCTTCGGTTGCCTCCGCAGGGGGCTGGGTCGCCTCTGCCGGGCTCGTCGCATCAGGTAACGTCGTCGCTTCTCCTGATGGCAAGTTGGCCTCGACGATCGTTGCCAGCGCTTCCATCGTCTGTGTGGCTGCGGTGTTGGCAGGCAGGCCGCAGGCTAAAGACGATATCAACAGCACGAAGATTGGAAGGAGTATTCGTAGTGAGCGTTTATGATTCATGGTTTCCTCTCCTTAAGAATAAAGTCGTTTTGGACTCTCTATATCTATAACGTGGTAACCAAGCTTATGTGACACCAAATTCAAAGGTCCGGTGTATCGCTACGATGCAGCTTTTGTATATGCGTTAGCAGAATATATATTAAACGGAATTATTCAGCCACCTCTCGGCTTAGTTGTTCTAAGGAACAGTGCGACGAAGAGTCTCGATTAAGGCTACTGTTCTTATACGCCTAATCGAGATTCTTCCCTCCCGGAGCCTGTCCTGAGCATTTTCGCTCAAACGAGGTTCCCTTGTCTAAATATCGACATCCCACGGCGTATTCTCAGAGCCGGTGCTGTACAGTGCAGCGTGGATTGCACTTTGCAGCGAGGGGATTGTGTCAGCCATTGCAGCCAATATGCCAAAACAGCCGGTGAGCATCATGTCACCATAAGGAGCTGCGAGATAATGTTTCAGACGAGATTCCAACATCATAGATCGCCGTGGCCCGGTGACGATCACATCGAAATCCTTACCCTCGAGAGGGAGCGGTTCAGGGATGAGGGTAAGCGCTCCGTGACCATGGTCATTGAACACATCCTCGCTTTTTAAAGTCCCGGCGGCGAATAACTCCAGCAGAGTATCAAGACGGGCGTGATCGAGCAAACCGGTGTGATGCTCGAAGACGCCTTCAATACCGCTGAGACCGAGGCGGAAAGCCAGTGTGTGTGCGTTGCCGATATTTACGATAAGAGCCCGAGTTTGCTGTGCAGCAATGGGGTCGAGTGAGGCGCCGAGCACGGCCGCGGGGGCAGTGTCCATAAGCACCAATGGGCAGTCTAGGCTTGCCGCAGAGGTCGATACGGCACGCATACGAGTAAGCATTTCGGGCAATTGTTCTGCAGGATAAGCGAAGGCGCTTAAGCGGTTCTCCTCTAGAATGCGCCGCTCAAGATAGTCGAAACGGAATTTGCGGTCCGAGATATTGGGGGGAGCAGCGCCGTGATCGAAGACCGCCACACCAACCCCAGCCAGGTCGAGCTTGACGCCGAAGGCGCTGAAAGCTTGCCGTATGGCCTCGAGATCGAAGTCCTGGAGTGTGATGCGCCGAACTTTCTCTTGGGACCGCGCCTCGTCCTCGCCGATGAGCTTCACGCCCATCTCGTGCTCAACCCATTCAAGGTCATCGTTGAATGTCTGCGCCGCCTCGGGCGTGGCGAATATTCGATGACCTTGCTCTAGATGAGTCGCTGCCGCCCAATGTGAGGGTCCTCCTCCCATCGTCACGCCGGTGAGAAGGATGTCCTCTCTAAGGCGAGTCGCCTCTTGTATCTTCTCTCTCACCATCATCGTCGGCGAGGGCATGACCAGCTTGAAACCGTTCTCGATATTTAATCCTTCCCGGAAGAGGAAAATATCCTGCGTGCCCGTGCCTATATCCACAGTTAAAACATGCTTCATCGCCATTGTGTCGGTGTCAATCCGTATGAATACCTGACGTGAAAATCGCCAGGTTGCAATTATTCACCCGGAAGTGGCTGCCAATCCGGCTGCAGATCGCGCCCCGGGTTCTGGGTCAGGTTTGTCTGACCTGAGCCGGTGGTCGTCATGATATAGATTTCCGGATTCTGGTCGCGGGTGGACGTGAAAACGATCCACTGATCGTTAGGTGAGAATGTCGGTTCCTTGTTTCCCAGCGAGCTTGTGAGAGAGAGGGGGTCGAGGCCGGGGTTCTGCGCATAAGCGATATAGATCTCCTGCTTGCCGTATTTCACGAGCCAGGTGAAGGCGATGTATTGACCATTTGATGACCAGGATAGATGATCGGCGCCAATTATTTTATCCTGGAGATCAAACCATGAAGGTTCGCCGCCCTCTGCTGGTCTCAAAATGATGCGACCAGGAGCCCGGTTAATGGAAGCGATGACGGCGAGTGTCTGTCCGTTTGGGGACCACGCGGGGGCGTATTCGACAGCATATCCCGCGGTGACATTCCGCGGCGTTTCCGTGATTGAGCAGTTCTCAGGTGCCGGGTTACACTCAACGTTCGTAACGAACACCTGCTTCAATGAATTAACGCGCGTGCTTGTAAAAGCGATTTGACTGCCATCAGGGGACCAGGCGGGATCGAAATCATCGCCTATGCTTTCGGTAAGATTGGTCGGTTCCCCGGAACGATCGACATTGATTACGAAGAGGTCGAGCCCAAGATCATTGCCATACGTATCACTCCCACCCGGTGCTGTATAGATGATCTTCGTTCCATCGATGGACCATCTGGGTTGGCCCTTGTTGCCAGGACCGAAAGTTAACTGTCGCGGATCGCTCCCGTCCGCATTCATCGTCCAGATTTGTAAAGTGCGTCCGTCCTCTCGGTCGCTGATAAAGGCGATTCTGCCACCGCCGCCAATAACGACGGTCGTTGCTGTCGGCGTTGGGGTTTGGGTTGGCGTGGACGAAGGTTCAGGGACGGGCGTTGCTGTGTTGGGAATTGGCGTCGGTGTAGTAGTGTTCTCCGGTTGAGCAGCAACGGCCACGGTGGTCTCGGTTGGTTGGGTGCGACTTCCACCGAAGGGAATGACGCCGCCAAAAACGAGTGCCGCCCCACCGCCGAGCAAGACCAGAGCGAGCACTCCGAGACCAATCCAAAGGCCAACCTTTCGGGATTTTGGCGGAGCGGGAGGTTTGAGCGGGGCGCGAATCGTCTCCAGTTGCATACGACCCGCCAGCGCCATGCAGAAGCTGGCCATATCAGGAAAGCGTTCCTCCTGCTTCAAAGCCATTGCCCTTTCTAGCGCGGCCTCCACATGTTCAGGCACGGCGGGATTAAGTTCGCGGACTGGTTTAAGGATTTCTTTGCCAAGCATGCGTTGGATGCTGTCCGCTGGACGTTGATTGGTTAAAAAAGAGTAAAGCGTTGCCGCCAGGGAGTACATATCGCTGCGCGCGTCCGTGCGCTGTCCCCCATATTGCTCAGGAGGTGAGAATCCGGGCGTTAGCCCTCGAGCCCCGGTCGTAGTCTGTGATTGGTCGAAGACCTTGGCGATACCGAAATCGACAAGGACGACGTTCCCGCCGGACTGTAATTTGAGATTGGCAGGTTTTATATCGCGATGGATCACAGGCGGCTTGCGAGAGTGGAGGTAACCCAGCGCGCCGCAGATGGATTCTGCCCAAGTCAACACCTCAGCGGGGGTTGGAGGTTGTTTTGCTACTTGTGTATGTAGATCAACGCCCTTGACGAAGTCCATCACCAGGTATTGGCGTTCATCAAGGATGAAGTGGTCTGTCACTCGAGGGAGGTTGGGATGGCGCAGCGTGGCCAATAGGCGCGCCTCGCGCCGGAACTGCCGCTCTGATTCCGGGCTTGGGTTGAGGTTTTCTTTGACGGCTACTTTGATATCTAGCGTCAGGTCATGGGCAAGAAAAACAGCGCCCATGCCACCTTTCCCGAGCTGGCCTTCGATGCGGTAGCGGTCGCGGAGTATGTCACCAGGTTGGAGCGGCATGCTGCAAATTGTATGTCAGCGGGAGCGGCAGGGCAACAGCAAGGCTGTTTGCCACGATTCTCTCAACGATGCCTCTTGGCAACAACGTAGATGGGCTACAATTGCAGAAGTAGGTGGGGTGATCAGCATTGGTGGACGCCACAATTGCAGGCGGTCACGTAAGGTTTCATGCACCCACACCGTTCCAGGTGAGGAGGATTGGATGAGTGCAGGTACGGTCTCAGCACAATGGAATGTCTACCGAGATGGTTGGTCGCGAGCCGAGGGCGAGACTATCGGTGAGGCGTTAGTAACAATCAGCGTCAACGCAGAGGAATGGGTGACTCTCATGTGCACGCCATGTCAGCAAGATCTCCTGGCGTTAGGTTTCCTGGTCAGCGAAGGTTTGATCGACAGCATGGATGATGTTGATCATGTCCATGTCAGCGAGAATGGCTGCTGCGTGGACGTATGGCTCCATGACCCGGTCGAATTGCCCAAGCGGGGCATCATCACCAGCGGGTGTGGCGGAGGCGTGACCTTCGAGGAGCCCGAGGCGGACATTGAGCCTCTAACAAATGATCTGCAGATCTCCCCCGAGCGTCTATTCGTCCTCTTTCGCCAATTGCACATTCCCGACGGCCTACATGCCCGAGCGCGAGGTGTGCATGCTTCAGGTCTGACCGATGGTGAGAAGATCATTGCTCTGGCGGAGGATGTCGGTCGTCACAACACGCTGGACAAGCTGCGGGGTTCATGTTTGCTGCAGGGCATCGAAACCGAGGGGCTGGCACTTCTGGCGACAGGCCGGATTTCATCTGAAATGCTGCGCAAGGGGGCAAAGATGGGCTGCCCGATCATCGCCTCTCGCAACTCGCCGACGTCGTTGTCTATCGCCATGGCGCGCGCATGGGGTATCACGTTGATCGGTTACGCCCGTCAGGGAACGATGAGGGTCTACACCCGGCCTGATCGTCTCGGGTATGAATCGGGTAGACCCGCCGCCGCAGCCATTTAACGCGCGCGGCGTCATTCCTAATTAAAGTGGTTCTGCTCCATTTACAGTGGAAAGGTGACATAAACGCGGATATCCCAGTCGATGGACCTTTCATGTTTTGGACCACGCAGATGTGATGATTTTCTTTTCTTCCCCCTAAATCCCCCAAAGGGGGACTGTGGGGGACTCCACTCACCTCGCGAAGCACTCTAGGCTCCTACGGAGTGCTACGCGAAGCGCAGCGTGGAGCACACCCCCCGGATCAAACATCAAGCTCTTAGCTAATACCAATTATGCAAATCCAAATATGTGGAAATATCTTTATCTCGGATCCTTTTTCCCATTGAAGCGCAATCAATGACAGATTGGACAGAGCCCGGCTTTGGAACTCGGGCGTATATGGATTGCATACCTAGCCATTCGGAAGGGGGTGCGGGGGGGAAAGAAAATTGGTAGCAACTCTCGGCACCAATATCATTGTCGGTGTTGTGATTAATTCGAATATTCTTCCCCCTATTGTCCCCCCGGATCAATCATCAAGCTCTCAGCTAAAACCAACCATGCAAATCCGAATATGTGGAGTGCGGAAGCTCTGCTTCCGGTCGCAGGTGTAGCCTGCACCTTGAGGTTTGAGGCTGAACTTGGAGATTGGTCATGCTGGAAGTTATGGATGGATAAAAACGACTTCCTCCGTCATCGCCATGATGGATCAGAATTTCAGCTTCGGGCGGGGCAACGCAGCGCAAACCCGCCGGGTCACCCACACAATTTTGAGGAGAACCATTAAAGCTAACGTCTAAAGTGTAAGCTCTATGAGCGCATCGCTCAGCGGGCGCGGGGATTCTCCAGGCGGATGGCGGAGATCTTGTATTCGGGTATCTTCGCGATCGGGTCCAGGGTGTGATCCTGGGTCAGGCGGTTAGCAGGTGCTTCGCGCCAGTGGAATGCCAGGAAAACTGTGCCGGGGGGAACCCCTTCTGAGATCTTCGTCTTCGTGCGGATCGTCCCTCGCCGGCTGTGGATGATCACAGCAAAGCCGTCTTTAAGGCCGATGGCCTCAGCGTCCTGGCGATTGATTTCGGCGTACCCCCTTGGTTCACGCCAGTGGAGCGGCGCGCTGCGGCGGGTCATGGTTCCCGAGTGATAGTGATAAAGGACTCGTCCGGTGGAGAGGGTGAGGGGGTATTCCTCGTCCGTCAGTTCGGCAGGGTCTCTAGCTTCGACAGCGTGGAATTTGCCTTGCCCCCTCGCGAAAGTATCCAAATGAAGGATGGGCGTGCCTGGATGTGTTTCGCTCGGGCAGGGCCACTGTAATCCTGAGGGCTGAAGGCGGTCATAGCTCATGCCGCTATAGATCGGGGTCACGAGCGTCAGTTCATCGAAAATCGAAGATGCCGAATCGTACTTCCATGCTTCAGGGCCCGGTTTGCGATCCAGCTTTTGGGTTACGCGAGCGGCAATGTCGGCGATGATGGACCAATCAGGCAGCGCCTCACCTGGCGGAGAAATGACCTTACGAATTCTCTGAACGCGTCGCTCTGTATTGGTGAAGGTGCCATCCTTCTCTAGCGATGATGCGGCGGGGAGCAGGACGTGGGCCAGGTAAGCCGTCTCGCTGGGGAAGATATCCTGCACGATAAGCAAGTCCAGCTTTCGAAAGGCTTCTTCGACGTGATTGCTGTTGGGATCCGACATCATCGGGTTCTCCCCCATGACGTATATGGCGTGAACTTCGCCAGCAAGCGCGGCATGAGTGGATTCCACGATGGTCAACCCCACATCGCAGGGGAGTTGTTCAACTTCCCAGGTCTTAGCCGTCTCCTCGCGCAGCTTGTCATCGGTTACCTGCTGATAACCCGGTAACACGTTAACTAATCCGCCGACGTCACAGGCGCCCTGGACATTGGCTTGTCCTCGAAGTGGGTTGACGCCTGTGGATGGCTTTCCGATCTGGCCGCAGAGCATACTCAGGTTGGCCAGGGTGAGAACGTTGTCGGTGCCGTTGCTGCGTTGGGTGATGCCCATGGCGTAGAGAATAGTGCTATGGCCGTGGGCTTCCTCGTAGATGGACTCCCCATGTGCGCGTTCGCCCAGGGCGTACCAGCGAGCTGCCTGAATAATTTTCTCCTCGGGAACACCGGATGCCAGAGCAGCCCTTTCTGGTGTGTAACCCTCGAGGATGGCAGCAAACGCATCATAATCTTCGGTGCGTTCCGCTATGAAGGTTTCATCCATCCAGCCTTCGCGAATGATCACGTGCATCATCGCCAGGAAAACGTAGATATCGGTGCCGGGGTGGGGCTGGAGGAAGAGGGTGGCGTGATCGACGAGGGGGATGCGTCGGGGGTCGATGATGATAAGGTGAGCGCCTTTCTTCACCGCACGCACGACCTCATAGCTGATAACAGGATGCGCTTCCGCCGTGTTGGATCCGGTGATGAAGATGCAATCTGCGTCGCGGATCTCGCGGACGGAATTGGTCATTGCTCCCCTACCGAAGGCCTTCACGAGGCCTGCAACGGTGCTGCTGTGTCAAAGCCTAGCACAGTGATCAATGTTATTGGTGCCGATCACTGCTCTCATGAATTTCTGGAAGAGGTAGTTGTCCTCATTGGTGCAGCGGGCGGAAGCCAGGCCCATGATTGAATCGGGGCCGTGGCTTTCAGTAATATCGCTCAGCCGGGAAGAGACGAACTCGAGCGCTGTGTCCCAATCGACGGGGACGAAATACTGCTCAACATTGGGCTTACGAATATCCAGCGGCGAGGTTTCCGGCAGCGCCCAGGGTTCTTCGGTCAGTCCGAGTTCATGTGCGACGTCTCGACGAAGCATGGGCTGCTTCAGGCGTTCCGGGCTGGTGGCAAAATCCCATCCATATCGGCCTTTTGTGCAAAGAAAGCTCCCGTTGGCCGCGCCATGCTCAGGAGCCTGGGCATAGATGATGGCGTCGTCCTTGGTGGCGTACTCGATCTGGCAGCCGACGCCGCAGTAGCCGCAGACGGATAAAGTGCGATCTAAATCCCATTCCCGACCGCGCTGCAGTCTTGATACTGGCATCAACGCCGCCGTGGGGCAGACTTGTACACAGTTGCCGCAGAAGACGCAGGTAGAGTCGATCATCGGGCCGTCATACGGCGTGGCGATGTTGGTTTCGAAGCCCCGGTTGGCGAAATCGATCGCGTGGACACCTACGATTTCATCACACACGCGCACGCAGCGTCCGCAGAGGATGCAATACTGATGATCGCGCAAGAAGAAAGGGTTGTCGTCTTGAAACAGAGTAGAGGAGACCGTCGGCTCATAGCTCGTATCTTTAAGACCGTACTCGTAGGCGTATTCCTGCAGTGTGCAGGATCCTGCCTTATCGCATACAACGCAATCGAGGGGGTGATCGGATATGAAGAGGTCGAGCACCCCTCGCCGTAGTTCCTTGAGTTGATCTGATTGGGTTTGGATGACCATGCCTTCTGCTGCGGTGAGTCCGCAGCTCAGCACGGGCTGATCCTGGCCCTCTACTTCGACCAGGCAAAGGCGGCAGCCTCCGGAGATGCTGAGTTCGGGATGGTAGCACAGATGGGGTATATGAATGCCATTATCGAGGGCGGCCTTGAGTACGTTCGTATCTGGCGCCACCTGGATGGTCTTTGTGTCGATGCTCAAGGTGATCATGTTGAACTCCCTATCAGCCAATGGATTGCCATGCTCACTGTCGCTCAGGCGTTCGTTGGAATCAGCGCTTCGTATTCCTGGCGGAAGAAGCGCAGTGTGCTGAGTACCGGATTCGGTGCCGATTGGCCCAGACCGCAAAGGCTTGTCGATCTCACAAGTTTGCAGAGAGCATCAAGCTTGTCGAGGTCCTCGGGCTCGCCGCGCCCCTCGATGATCTTGTCCAGTAGCGTGCGTATTTGCACGGTACCGACCCGACAAGGGACGCATTTTCCACAGCTCTCATCTACGCAGAAATCCATAAAAAAGCGAGCGAACTCGGGCATGGACGTAGTGCTATCAATGATGACCAATCCCCCCGAACCCATGATCGAGCCCAGTTCCTGGAGGCTCTCGTAATCGACAGGCGTATCCATATGTGTATTCGGGATACAACCGCCGCTTGGTCCGCCCGTCTGTGCGGCCTTGAACTCGGCGTCCCCGGGCACGTCGCCTCCGATCTCGAAGACGATCTCCTTCAGGGTGATGCCCATGGGCACCTCGATCAGGCCAGTGTTGGTGAGCTGGCCCGCGAGTGCGAACACTTTCGTGCCTTTGCTTTTCTCAGTGCCAATCTGGGCGTACCAATCGGCGCCGTTCTTGATAATCGCGGGGACGCTCGCCAAGGTTTCGACGTTGTTGATTACCGTTGGTTTACCCCAAAGGCCCGACGTGGAAGGATAGGGAGGGCGCATGCGAGGTACACCACGCTTTCCCTCGATGGAGTGGATCAGGGCCGTCTCTTCGCCGCAGACAAAGGCGCCGGCGCCGATGCGCACATCGGCATTGTAGGAGAAGTCCGTGCCCAGGACGGATTTACCCAGGATCCCGTGGCGTCGCGCGGCGCGAATGGCCCCGCGAATTCGATCCACAGCGATGGGGTATTCCGCACGAATATAAAAATAACCATGGCTGGCACCAACAGCATAGGCGGCGATCATCATGCCTTCGAGAACTTGATGGGGGTTGTCCTCCATCACGGTGCGGTCCATATAGGCGCCCGGGTCGCCCTCGTCGCCATTGACGACGACGTACTTGACGTCCGATTCTTCTCGACGAACGAAGCCCCACTTCAAGCCGGTAGGGAAACCCGCTCCGCCGCGTCCACGTAGGCCACTCTGCAGTATCTCATCGCATACCTGCTCGGGGCTCATCTCGGCGAGTACCTTATGCAGTGATTCATAGCCGCCATGCGCGAGGTAATCCTCGAGCTTCTCAGGGTCGACATAACCCACATCGCGGAGGACCACCTTGAATTGCTTGGTGAAGAAAGGCAGATCGGGAGAGAGGATGTGTTTCTTGAGCGATCTCTTTTTACGGGCTGTCTCGAGGCGGTCGCGTACCGTCTGAAGCTCCGGGGAGATCTCCTGCTGTTTCGCCTTCGCATGATCCCAGGACACAGTCTTGGCGACAAGCTCCTCCGCGCATTCAGAGTCAACGTCGGCGTAGTAGACCTCCTCGCCCGACTTCTCCTGGACGCGCACGAGGGGTCCACGGCTGCAAAGCCCCATGCATCCCGTCTGCACCACTTCGACCTCGTCCCCGATCGGGGCGGCCTCCATCGAGTCGCGCAGGGTTTGGATCGTACGACCTGCACCGGCGGATAGACAAGCCGTGCTGATGCAGCAATGTATTCGTTTGTCAAATTGGGATTGACGCGCCTGCTCCTTCTCAGCTATTTGATCAAGCTTTTCGCGGCTCATCCGGCCTCCTCTTGATCCTGTGCGATCCTCTCGTCCGCCAAGATTCGCCCCACTTTTCCAGCGATCGTCTCCGGTGTAGCTTTTCCTTGTATCTCGCCGTTGATCACGGCAACGGGAGCGAGACCGCAGCAGCCCAAGCAGCGGGCCGTCGAGAGGCTAAACAAACCGTCTTCGGTGGTTTTACCCACGGGGATGTTAAGCACGGCGGACATCTCTTCGACGATTTCCGAGGAGCCTTTGACGTGGCAGGCTGTGCCTGTGCAAACAATGCAACTGTGCTTGCCTTGAGGTTCAAAGGTGAATAGATGGTAAAAGGTAGCGACGCCGTATACCTGACTTAAGGGCACGTGTAAATGGTTAGAAATGTAGAAGAGAAGCTCTTCCGACAGGTAGCCGAAAGTTTCCTGCGCGGAGTGCAGAACTTCGAGCAGTGCATCTTTCTCGTTATGGAAGCGCTTCATCGTCCGATCGAGGGCTACGTAGCGGTCATCACCGCTTGGATGTTCCTGAGCCTTCTTCAGTTTGCCGTTTGAGGGTCCCGTGTCGCTCATCTCTTTTTGGTCCTTTTAGATTGGGTCTTGGAAAGCGTCTGTTTGGGATTGAACCGGCCGCGCTAGCCAAGGTGCTGGAAGGTATGTTTGATTATGCGGGGTCAAGCACCCAGCAGGCGGGGCAAACCGCCATCATTATAAACCTGTGTCGACACTGAATAGAAGTGAGAGAAGTCACTCTGAGAACTCCGTTGAATCACACGAATTGGAGAGGGGCTGGCGGCCAGTAGGTCTGAATCGGGGCGCGGTGCAGGCACACTTCTTGGGAGTTGAGACGGAGCGGCTTCGCGACTTTATTAGAGCTTGAGTTCCTAGCCCTTGATCATCGGGAGCATGTGCGCATCGGTGAGTCCAGTTCAGGGAAGAACCTCGCGTTGACACACCATTTCACGACATGGTATTATTAAAAATGCGAGGGAGAACATTGTTGTTTCAATCTTGCTCCCTCTGCCCGGTTTAATCCTTATTATCTTATGCCCCGCAGTATTTTGGATCGATGGAGTTAGGTTTTGCGGGGGACATTAGAACTGATATATTTGGATGTGGCTTCCCTTATGGGTGGGCACCGAAACCGGGTGTCGACCCTGTTTTTATTTAAGTTTTTTATAGAAGGGAATTAATCATGAGTGTCAACTTTATTGCTCGAATCGTTGGAATGATCGCTTTATCAATTGGCGGCGTCTATCTTGGGACAACGCTGGGAAGGCTCGCTGGCGATCAACCTGTTCTTTGGGCTATTGTGTTTGGAATGGTTGGCGCGTTATTGGGGCTAGTTGTAACGCCGTTTCTGACCACACGTCCAATGAGCGCCATCCGCAGCAAGCTTTCAACAATTTCTTTAAAGACAATGGTAGCCGGATTGTTCGGGTTGATCATTGGCTTGGTTGTCGGGGCGCTGATTGCCTTCCCCCTTTCACTATTGCCCAAACCGTTTGGAGAGTTGCTGCCCTTCATTGCTGCCATTCTCATCGGCTATTTAAGCATAGCCATTTTTACAACGCGCCAGAATGAAATTTTCAATATGGTTGGGTCCCGTTTCGGGTCATTGAGCAAGGGAGATCAAGATCTTTCGGCGGATAACAATAGCGTATTGCTGGACACCAGCGTGATAATTGATGGGCGGATTGCTGATATCGCCCGCACAGGCTTTATTGCCGGCCAATTGCTGGTGCCATCGTTTGTCTTGAACGAACTTCAACACGTCGCAGATTCATCCGATGGATTGAGGAGACAGCGTGGTCGCCGGGGGTTGGATATCCTCAACCGGCTTAAAAAGGATCCGCTTATCTCAATGCGCATCACAGATTTAGATGTGGAAGGCGTGCGCGAGGTGGACGATAAGTTGGTGGTCCTCGCCAAACAACTTCGCTGCAAAGTCCTAACGAACGACTATAACCTGAACCGCGTCGCCGAATTGCAGGGTGTTGCTATATTGAATATCAACGAGTTAGCAAACGCGGTTAAAGCGGTTTTTCTGCCAGGCGAGACGCTTGAAGTGGATGTCATCCAAAAAGGGAAAGAAGCCGGACAGGGCGTTGGCTACCTTGACGATGGAACAATGGTCGTCATCGAAGATGGCGAGATGCAAATTGGCAGTGTGATTCTGGTAAATGTCACTAAAGTGTTGCAAACAGCCGCAGGCAGAATGATTTTCGCCCGGCTTAAGGTGAATGACGGGAAAGCTCACGCTCAGGAGTAAGGTTCGATGACGTTGACGATCTATAACACCATGACCCGCAAGAAAGAGCAGTTTGAGACACTGGATCCCGGCAAGGTCCGGCTCTATGTCTGTGGACCTACGGTGTACGACAAGGCGCATGTCGGTCATGCAATGTCATCGATTGTCTTCGATGTGATCCGCCGATACCTTGAATACAAAGGGTATGACGTTCAACATGTCATGAACTACACGGATGTCGATGACAAAGTCATCCTGCGCGCACAGGATCTTGGCGTCGACCCTCTCGATCTCGCGGAGCAATACATCGACGAATACGATCAGCACCTGAGAGAACTTAATGTCCTGCCCGCACATGTCTTCCCGAGAGTGTCCACCGAGATCGAAGCCATCATCAGTATGATTAAGGGACTGATGGACAAAGGGTATGCATACGACGTAGACGGGGACGTATATTTTCGAGTGGCGAAAGACGAGGATTATGGACGTCTCTCAAGGCGAGTGTTGGAAGATATGCGCGCTGGTGCTCGCCTTCGAATTGATGACCGGAAGGAAGACCCTGCGGATTTTGCTCTCTGGAAGGCGGGTAAACCCGGAGAACCCACGTGGGAAAGTCCGTGGGGACCGGGAAGACCGGGATGGC
>DAOUTT010000132.1 GCA_030668545.1 Anaerolineales bacterium
CCGATCATGCCTTTGCCGGCAGCGAACTCCAGGAATGCGCCTTCGAGGTCCTTGTACTCCTCATTCATAACGAAGCATATATTCATCCTCGAACGATCTTCTCTCGCGACTGTGCCTACAAATAATTTATTGCGATCGATTTCGTTGTAGAGGAGATCGGCTTTCTCGTTCTTGATTTTCTCAATTGCCGGCATGCCGCCCTGATCCTTCAACCAGATAAGGGTTTGTAGAGCGCTGAACACAGCCATGACTGGAGGCGTGTTGAACATCGAACCTTTGCCGATGTGAGTTTTGTAGTCGAGCATCGTTGGGATGTCACGGTCTACGTTTCCGAGAATGTCTTCCTTGATGATCACTATTGTTGCCCCTGCTGGTCCCAGGTTCTTCTGATCCCCGGCGTAGATGATTCCGTATTTGGAGACATCGATCGGCCGGCTGAAAATATCGGAGGACATGTCCGCCACGAGGGGCATAGCCACATCCAGATCTTCCAGGATCTCGGTCCCTTTGATGGTGTTGTTCGTGGTGATGTGGAAATAATCCGCATCCGCAGGGATCTCGTAGTCCTTGGGAATGTAGCTGAAATCCTTGTCCGCGGACGAGGCAACCTCGACCATCTCCCCGAACAGCTTGGCTTCTTTCATGGCCTTCGTGGCCCAGGTCCCTGTGTTCAGGTATGCAGATTTCGCCTTCATGAGGTTGTAAGGGACCATGAGAAACTGTGTGCTCGCGCCGCCCCCCAGGAACAGCACCGAGTATCCATCCGGGATTTCGAGCAGTTCCTTAATCAGCGCTTGGGCTTCATCCATCACCGCCTGAAACTCTTTGCTGCGGTGTGATATCTCCATGATGGAGAGACCGGATCCGGCGAAATCCTTAAGGGCTTCAATTGTCTTATCGATGGTGAATTGAGGCATAATCGATGGGCCGGCGTAGAAATTATGTTTCTTTTTCATGTTCTTATCCTCTTTTGAACCTTGGAACGGCAGCGGATGGGAGAAAAATTGAAGATTGTTTCAGCGTTTTCTTGAGTGCGATCTCGCAGAAACTCCTTGTCGAGATAGGATGGTCAGTACCATTATAGTAAAGATATGATAAACATAGTGTGAGTTTTAGTGTTATTTGACATATTAAATCAGCCTAAGTGCAACTTGGAGCGGTGGGTGACTTCGTATTATTGTACATATGAGCCTAAAGGTTATCTTCCATATCATGATGGTTCACCCTCGTACGAAGCCGTATCTATCAACTATTCCTTGGAGAACCAGAGTCTAGATGAAAGTGTCCTTCATGTGCTAAAGGAGTTGCTCTAGTGGCCTATCCCTACTTCAACACTGCGCTCGAAGACCTTGATCCGGATGTTCATCAACTCATTCAATTGGAAGCCGAAAGGCAGAGGAGGAGGATCATCCTCATCCCCAGCGAGAGCGCTTCTCCTGTGGCCGTTCGCGAAGCCTTAGGATCGACCTTTCAGAACATATATGCAGAAGGGTACCCGACCGAAGATACACGCTGGATGAGTGAAGATGAAATTCTGGATTACAGCACCCGGCTGGCATTTTATCGCCGCTACTCCGACCCACGTTATTACAAAGGGGTGGAATACGCTGATACGGTTGAAGCCCTGGCACGCCGCCGCTGCGCAGAGGCCTTTGCCACGGAGGATTTTTCTGCCGACGATATCTACGTCAATGTCCAGGCGCTGTCGGGCGCTCCTGCGAATAATGCCGTATTTCAAGCGCTGCTGAACCCCGGGGACACCGTGTTGAGCATGGACCTGCTTCACGGAGGGCATCTCTCGCATGGATCGCCAGCCAACCGTTCGGGAAAATACTTCAATATCGTGCCTTACACCATTAACCCGGAAACAGGGAAGATTGATTATGAGGTGATAGAGAAGTTAGCGCTGGAGCATAAACCAAAACTGATTATCGGCGGCTTTTCCTCCTATCCCTGGACTGTAGATTGGGAGAAATTCCGATCGATTGCCGATCTCGTTGGCGCATATCTTCTGGCCGACATCGCCCATGTTGCCGGGCTGGTGGTCGCCGGTGAATTTCCCTCACCTCTTGGGCATGCCCTTGTGATTACCTCCACAACGCATAAATCGCTCTATGGCCCACGCGGAGCGATCATCATGACCACCGACTCCGAGCTCTCATCCAAGATCGACATGGCCGTTTTTCCGGGCGAGCAAGGTGGCCCGCACGTCAACGTCTACGCGGCGATGTGCTTGATCTTCAAATATGCCCAATCCGACGAATTCAATAAGTTACAGCATCAAGTGGTGAAGAACTGCGCCAAACTTGCCCGCCATCTGCAATCGCGAGGGTTCGAGATCGCCTACGGCGGCACAAACACCCACCTGATGAATCTGGATTGCAAATCCGTCGTGGGACCGGATGGGACACCGCTGTCCGGCGACCAGGCCGCCCGGATTCTGGATTTGGTGGGCATCGTCGTCAATCGCAATACCCTGCCGGGGGACGAAACTGCGTACGATGCTTCCGGCATCCGCATGGGCGCTCCATGGATCAGTGAGATCGGCTTCAAAGAAAAGCAGGTGGCCGAACTGGCGGATATCATCGCCGATGTTCTCCAGACCACAGTCCCCTGCCGCTTCAAGTGCCGCGATGAAAGCGATATCCGCGGCAAGGTGGATTTCAAGGTCATCGAAGAAGCCAAACTGCGCGTGATTGGCCTGCTCGAGTCGCTTGGATTTGAAGCTGAAGCGGACGATACAGGGTATCCCCACTACTACACGATCAGCGACCCGCTAGCGAACGAGGGTGAGCGGATCGTCTATGACATCGTCGGCGAGCGGGCGCAGCCGTTCCTGACCTTCGCTCTGACCAGCGATCTAGAGGATATCAATCCCGGGGACAGCCAGGCTACTAGCATGATCACCCCCGAAGGTGAAGTCGACGGGACCTTGACCTGCGTGTCAACTGCGGAATATCGCCTGACGGTTCCCAGAGAGAAGGCGAGTTTATCGGCTGCGTGGCTGAGGGCGCTCTCGGATGGTTATGTTCGCATTGATGATGATGTTCTCAGGAAACCGATTGGACCGGTGTGGGTACAGGAATCAGAAGTTGAGCCGTCTCCCATCGCTGAGGGCGATCCCATCGGCAAATATAAACCGTATTTCATCGGCATCGAGGGTGTGGATATTGAGGGTGGAGATGCGCTTCCGGAGTTTGCCTGGGAGGAACCCGAGCACGAGGAGCCGAAGCTCACAGCGCTCAACGCCACACATCGCCAGATGGGTGCGAAGATGGTCGTCTTTGCCGGGTGGGATATGCCGGTTTGGTATTCCTCGGTCCTCGAAGAGCATCTTGCCGTGCGCCAGGCTGCCGGGCTTTTCGATGTCTCCCACATGGGTGTTTACCAGGCAGAGGGTCCGGACGCAGCCATCTTTTTAAACAGCGTCTGCCCGAACGATATATGCGGGAATGATGTATACCGCTTGAAAGTTGGCAGCTCACTGTATACACAACTCCTTGATCAGGAAGCCAATGTGATTGACGACCTGATCATCTACCGTAGAGAACCAGAGAAGTATCTGATGGTGGTGAATGCATCCAACGATGATAAGGATTGGGCCTGGCTGAACGCTGTTCGCGAGGGCAAAGTGAGGATCGATCGGGCGCGCCCCTGGGCGAGGGTTTTTGGCCGAGGCGTGACCCTGCGTAACTTGCGCGACCCAAAGGAAGGGGCAGATATGCGCGTGGACATCGCCCTTCAGGGACCACGCTCACGGGAGATCCTACTCTCTCTGGATTGCGATGAGGCTGCCCGCAAGCGAATTCTTAAACTCGAACGCACAGAGTTGTGCGAGACCGTGATCGGCGGGTTCGATTTGGTCGTCTCGCGCACGGGCTATACCGGCGAAGAGATGGCTTTCGAGCTTTTCGTACACCCCGAGAAATCTGTGGCACTTTGGAAAGCCTTGCTGGACGTTGGTGAACCTTTTGGGCTGAAACCGGTTGGATTGGGGGCGCGCGACTCGCTGCGAACCGAGGCCGGACTGCCGCTTTATGGAAACGAAATGGGCGGAGCGTTGAATCTGACGGTCGGTGAAGCTGGTTTCCGTACCTTTGTGAAGGGGTATAAACCGTGGTTCATCGGCAGGGATGCATTTCTAGAGCGTGATGAGGCTCGCCAATCTGAGGTCGTCCGCTTCCGGTTCAATGACAAAGGCGTACGCATGGCGCATCTGGGCGACCCGGTTGTCGATAAACGCGGCAGGACGATCGGCGTGGTCACCAGCTGTGCTGTGGACAGCGACGGCACCCTGACCGGGCAGGCTTATTTGGGTCTCGAATGTTCGAAAGTGGGCACACCGATTTGCATCTTCCAGAGCGCCCCGGGAAAGGCGAGCAAAGCCCCCGCGGATTTAAACGTCGGCGATAAGGTCTCGATCCCAACCCCGGCCACTGTTATCACCCGCTTCCCGGAGTAGGTCGAGACCATTGTAGGGGCACGGCAACGCCGTGCCCCAACTTGATTTGATCAATAAATGTAATATCAACCCGTTGTGCGGCATCTATCCAAGTTCATCATCTGTAGGGGCGAACCGCCGGCTCGCCCCTACTCCCGATTAAACGCCCAGAGCCCCAGCCAATAGACTGGGGCTCCGGACCTTGGAGGGAGAGTACGATCTAGTCCAATGTATTGATTAGATGGCGTTGACAATGCCGCTAAAAACGTTACCGATCGCCGGGCCCAAGAGAGCCAGAATCACGATAACCACGACTGCGACTAGAACCAGGATCAATGCGTACTCAACCAGGCCCTGTCCCTTCTCTTTCGGAGCAAATAACATACTTACCTCCTTATAACTTGGGGTGCTCATTAGAGCTCCGATACGGCTGGATAACGATCTAACTGTTACCAGAATAACACAGTGTTGGCTTTCTGAACCTTACAGCCAGCTTGCAGCTTCGACATCGACCGGGTGGGTCTTCCGAGCCACCGTTCTGGACCTTCCCGGTAGGTCCCGCCATTCCCTGGTCAGGCGGAGGGTATATGGCGAGCGGTGCGGTCAAATTAATCCGAGGTCTGACGGGACCCAAAAAACTTACCGGTACAAGGGATAACGGTGGGGCAGGGTGATTGTTACGCGCTGCGTGTAATCCGTTGGTACTAGGCGTGAGGGTGTTCGTGCGGATCATTCTGGAGACGATCTCAATGAAGAAATTGATTCTCAGCCCGTGCGAGCTCCTCGATTTGGATCTGGTGGTTGAGCCTTATCGAGTTGTGGTGAAAAAGATTGGAGATGAGCGCTCAATAGTTGCTGGGCAGAACGCACGATTTCCTGCATAACCCCACGTTTACCAAACTGCTCGAATAGTTCGCGCGCTGAGCGCGGGGCGTCAAAAGTAAGCTTTGGAGAGACGCGGAGGGATCTCGGCATGTAGATGTGGCGAATCATCTGGAAGATTTCCGCCACCGTTTGTCGCTCTGCAGGGTTTCTTCCAAGTCTCACAATAGGGTTACGCAGGCTGCTTGGGGCAATTAATCCAGAAACGATGGTCGTTACCAAACGAGTTTCCGGAACCTTCCTGAGAAAAAGCTCGATGCTTGGCGACCACTCGGAAATCGTTGTTTCGGCGCCAGCCATCACGGCCGGGTCTGGTTCGAGTATCCCGCGGGGGAAGATAAGCAGTGCCCCCCCATCCTGCAGCTGGCGTACGGATTGTCGAATGGCGGAAACTTTATCATTCCACGCATTCGTCGTGAAGATAAAGTTGTCCTTGAGCTTCGACAGCGCCTGGTAAAAGGGATATGCCGTTACAACGATTTTAAGGTCGGATCGATGTAATCTGGAGGCAATGAGAAGACCATCAAGAGTGCCGGGATGGTTTGAGATGATGAGCACCGGACCATCATGGGGGATGTGTTCCTGGCCTACGGTCTCGGTGTTTTTTATAAACCTTGGCAATAGCTGACGGGAAGCTTCCGGAAATCCGAAACGGGCGACGGATTCGTCAAGCCCAGATATCACCTCGGCAAAGCGGTTGAAGGCAGGGCCAAACATAAGGCGCAACGTGGACTGCATCCAGCGCTGTTTGAATAGGCCACTGGTCACAATTAAATTATCTATTAGTTGATCGATGAATTTCTCTGTGTTTATTTTCGTGTACGACACTGTTTAGAGCACCTCTGTCTATCTGTCCTGACTGTAGTCACTCATAGCATACACCACATTCCAACTGAAGCTTCCGCTCTGTTGATCGAATCGTGGGAGCGCTAACAAATAGCATATCAAGGTTGTGCTGGTTTTCACAATGGATAATTGGTTCTAGGGATTTCTCGGTCGCCGCTGCGCGGCTCTCTCGAAATGATAGGTTCCTGGCCAATGTCATTCTGAGAAGCGGAGCGACGAAGAATCTCGTTCATCGCAGAAAGAAACCGTTTGTTGGATGATGGAGATCACGCGGGTGCGGTTTTGCACCGCTAATAACCTGTAGGGGCCGACCCACGTGTCGGCCCATTGTTGTTTCATCCCAGGGGCCCGGCCTGCCGTGCCCAAAAGAATAAAAAGCGCCTTAAACAAAAAAACCAGCATAAACCCGGCTGCCACACGGGCCACCAAATATC
>DAOUTT010000231.1 GCA_030668545.1 Anaerolineales bacterium
AGTATTGTCCACTCAGACGTTCAGCACCTTCTATGCCCACCTGGGAGAAGTTCCGAGCGGCGAGCATGCCCATTTCGTTCAGGCCAGGGATCGAACCCGAGGTACCCCAGTTATACAGACCTTCGGATCCCGAATCTTTGGCGAGGTCCTGGCGCATTTGATCCGCTAATTTGTAGTACTTCTCGCTTTCCACCACGGATAGCCCACCCCTCCCGCGGACGGCGATTGCCTTCAGCTGCTTCGAGCCCATAACCGCACCAACACCGCCGCGTGAGGCGGAGTTGTACCGAGAACACATGATGCAGGAGAAAAGAACTTGATGCTCGCCCGCTGGTCCAATAACGGCAGTCTGGAGCGCTCGATCCCCAAACTCTGATTTAAGCAGATTGTCCGATTCGCGAGTCCCCTTTCCCCATAAATGGGAGGCGTCGCGAATTTCAACTTCGGCATCCCTGATTGCCAGATATACGGGTTCGGATGCGGCGCCGAGTAGAACGAGGAAATCCCATCCTGCGAAGCGCAGTTCAGGGCCGATGTGACCCCCAACACTGGTTTTCATATACAGGTTCGTCGCCGGGCTCTTGGTGGTGATGGATGAGCGTCCAGAAGAAGGTGCATTTGTTCCCGAGAGCGTACCAGTGCTGATGATGAGGGGGTTCTCCGAGCTCAATGGATCGAGCCCCGGGGAGGTGTGCTCATAAAGGAGTTTGGCGGCAATCCCGCGACCACCCAGATACTTGAGAATCTCCTCTTGCGAGACCGATTCATGCCAGATTTTACGCCGAGTGAGGTCGACGAACAAGATTTTTTGAGCCAAAATGGGGCGGATCATGGCTGCACCTCCCAATCGAGGCTTACTTGTGCCGCCAGCTCTTCAGCCACGGCCCAGTTCCTATCGTCACCTGGTATGTTTGTGAAATCCTTTTTGATTGTGTTATATACGATGTCGGGTTCATTTTTGAATTTCAGCGCCCCATAGATGCAGCTTAGTACGCAGGCGGGTTCACCACCGCACAGATCACACATCAGTGCAATGTCACTTTTCTCGGGGATATGAATTGCGCCATATGGGCAAACTTCTACACACTCCCCACAAGCCGTGCAGAGATCGCCATCGATGCTCACGATCCCCAGCGCGTCATCTCTGGTTATGGCTTCCGTTGGACAGACGTCCATACAGGGTGCAGCTTCACAATTGACGCAAACAATGGGGACATTCACGCCTTCCTCGTAGACTTGAAGTACCTGTATGAGCGAATGCGAGGGGGAATAATGGCCAAACTTAATAAAAGAACATGCCAGCTCGCAGGCTTTGCAAGCCGTGCAACTTGGAATATCGATCGTTAAACTTACGGGAGCTGGTTCCATACTGGCCTCCAATACGTACCTTTAACTCGTTTCACCGTGATATTCCTTTTCTTATAACGACCGGGGGTCGATTTCCCAAGAAAGGGTACGTCGGTGCAGGCTAATTTACCACATGTCTTCAAGCAGCGACTCGATCGGTCGGTAAATCTCATCGGTTTGTCCATAACGAGTGGGGCTGAAAGCCAATCGTCCTTGAGGCGAGGCTGCCGCTTCCCGCAATCGTGGATGACACGGGACTCCGATGAGCGCCAGCGGAGATCCTACTCCAAGTTCGATGCTCATCAACCCTCGGCCACTTCCTGGATCGAGCATGAGCAACAGGTCTGGAAACAGGGCTTTGGTTTCCCCGTCGATGCGGAGCATCATCGTTTCATTCTTAATTATTAATTCAATCTTACTCTTTGAGAGTTCGCCCTGGGCTTCAATAACAGCAGTTGTGAAATAAAAGCCTATGCTCTCCCCTTCGCGCAGCGCGCTAATCTCACCTACGAGAATCAAAGCGCCGTTCACCTTCTTCGCCACCACTTCTATGGGATCATCTCCGCGTGCCCGTGCGCTTAAAACTGCGCGGCCGAGATCGAGAGATGCGCTGATCGTATTTGGGATTACGGCTCGCTTGGCTTGAAGTCCTGTCATAGGGTAATGGTTGTTAGCACCAAGCCCGCCACCTTGCGTGACCACATACCGACCGAGCTGGTCGGGGTAGGTCGAATCTACTGCGTCGTGTACTACGACAACATTCCCGTTAAAGTCGATCAAGGGCATCGGTGTCAGGCTGATGCCATGTCCAATAAAGCTGGTCATCTGAGTTTCGGGAGCCGATCTGCCAAGTGCATCACCATCTAAGACTGGAATCCCCATCCTGGCTCCCAGAGAAAGAATCACTGGCGTGTTAAGTCCACCAAGCTCGAAAGGCACCACGTGGTCGATTTTTTTCCCGAGAACTCCCTCCATGATTCTGGTGACTTCAAGGAGTTCAAAACGATCCTCCCAATGGGCTATGACGTTGCTGGTCCCCATCTCCTCGAGGATCTTCACGGATCCCATGATGCCGCCACTGACGACTGTGCCGCCGCTGGAAATTTCGGACAGGTCTATGATCCCCAGGTCTCGTCCGACGGAGAAATCCTGCTCCAGAATGGACCGTCCCCACTCAGGTGAGCCACCGCCGCCCGTTCCGTAGATGGCAAGCCCCTCAAGAAGGGGTTCGATGTCTTCTGGTTTGAATTTGTATGTGGGCATAAATTCCTCTTCTACTTTATGGTTTGGTCTTTCAGAGTGAGCAAGTCCTCAGGTCCAGATATATCCAGGTAGTCGTCAAAGAACGAATACATCGAATTCTACAATGCGCAAATTTGATATGCAAGTACGGCAGCGGTCGAAAAGAGGCATGGCAATTTCCGTTTGTGATTGATTAGCGAAATGTGTGATCTCAGTGGCAGCTTATCTCTTGATCGAATCTTCAAAGGGCACTTCATAGTTGAATCCAAGTCCGTCGGATGCTGTCCCCTCTATCCGCTATCCTCTTGATTGTATTCGGGCTTACGAGGGGCTCTCTTACCAATACCCGAAACGTGCACATCTTCCCATTCGTCCAGGCGTTGCATCAGCTGTGAGCGTTCGGCAGAATCATGCAGTTCCTCGATCATGCCCAAATAGGTTCCATCAGGATCGCGAATGGGATGTATGTACTCGTAGATTATTCTGCCCTGATAGTTGATCCAGCCTTCGTAGTGGCTAATTACGCCTTGCTTGATATCATCGATGAGCTTTTTCACGGCAGGATCAGACTCACGCGGATGGCAACTCATGATGGTCGATCCAACCCGGGTCTCAGGGTCTTCTTCCAGCATCTCGCCAGCTTTGCGATTGAATAGGACAATCTTGTTGTCAGTGTCGATGACCACCACCCCAATCCGCAGGTGATCAAAGACGGCTTCCAGGAAGTCTAGGGAAATCTCCATAACACCTCATTTCTCAGCCCATTAGCTCGTCAATAGGATAGTATGCCAGGCCCGGATTCCCGAATCGAGACGGAGAGAAGACTTTTCACCCTATCTCATTGGTGGCAGTAACTCGCAGGCGCGGATGGGCATTTGCTTTGGGAGCCTTGAGTCGATTCTATCAGCCATCCGGCAGCCATACGGGCTGCCCGCTTTCATTCCTACAGCAGGCAATAGGGTATTCAGCGGGTTTCATTATTCTTTGTTGGACTTGCGAGTTGAATCCAGAAACATTTACAACATTGCTTTCGCGACCTTTACCGCTCTGCTGGCATCCGTAGCATAGCCGTCTGCGCCGATCTCCTGGGCGTAGCTCTCAGTAACAGGTGCACCTCCGATGATTACTTTCACCCGACCTCGTAATCCTGCATTATGAAGAGCCTCGATAACAGATTTCATATTGGGCATGGTCGTTGTTAGTAGAGCAGACATTGCCAGGATGTCAGTCTCGCCGTCTCTTACAGCCTCGACAAATTGTTCTACTGAGACATCGGTTCCAAGATCGCGTATTTCAAAACCTGCACCTTCAAGCATCATTCCAACAAGATTCTTTCCAATGTCATGCAGATCACCTTTTACAGTTCCAATAATTACTCTACCTGCTACTACAAGATCGGATTGCTTTAAATGAGGTTTAAGAATGGAGAGAGCTTGCTGCATAGCACGTGCAGCAATAAGCATTTCCGGCACGTAGTACTCACCTCTCTCAAATCGATCTCCAACCTCAGCCATGGAGGCGATCATACCTTGGCTGAGAATCTGAGAAGGAGAAAGCTTGTTGCTAAGAGCTTCTTCGATTTTTTCCTTTGCCAGTTCTGCCTTTCCTTCAAGGATAGCATTGAACAACTCATTAATTTCTTGGCTCATGGTTTCCCTCGTGTGCTGGCTACTTAACTCATCCGTCCGATCTTTCAGTACGTATG
>DAOUTT010000311.1 GCA_030668545.1 Anaerolineales bacterium
CGCGGCATCCTCGTGGATGAGATCTTCAAAACCAGCGTCGAGGATATTTATGCGGCTGGAGATGTGGCTCAAGTCTGGGATCCTCATACCCAGAAATATGTTTTGGATTCGCTCTGGGGGGTGGCTAGGGAACAGGGTCGGGTCGCAGGCATTAACATGGCTGGCGTGCATGAACCTTACCAGCGGAAAACACCATTCAATGTCACCCGTATTGGGCGTATCACCACAACGTTGATCGGATGTATTGGTCAACCCGAAAGTGATGACGACCTGGTGGCGATCGCCCGCGGGGATAGCGAAACCTGGCGTTCTTCAGGGAATGCATTTGCCGTCAAGAAAGATACAGAGAATAATCGCGTGCGCTTGCTTGTCGGTAAAAGCAACATTCAAGGAGCGCTGGTCATGGGCGATCAAACGCTCTCGCGCCCATTACAACATCTGATTACCGAGCAAGTCGATATCACGCCGATACGGGAGCGCTTACTGGACAACCCGGAAGAGCTCGCTGAGCTTATTCAGTGCTTCTTGTCTGAGAGGGAGCGAACGAATCATGCGTGATAAGCGAGAACTGTGGATTTCTCTGATCGTGGTGACCCTGATCTCTGCTTTCTACTTCACAATTGTCCTCCGCCAAGGGGTGCCTGCAGCGAGCGAGTTCTTTGGGCACAGCCTGGGTGTGGTCGGCTTCCTGCTCATGCTCTCGACCGAAACGCTCTACTCACTGCGCAAGCGAGCGATCCGACGTCCCTGGGGGAGCCTTCGATCCTGGCTGCGATTCCATATCTTCTCAGGGATTGTCGGACCCTATTTGGTATTGTTGCATACCGCCTGGCAATTCCAAGGTCTCGCCGGTGTTGTCACGCTTTTGACATTAATTGTAGTCATCAGTGGGTTTATCGGACGGTATATCTACACGGCCGTGCCCCGTGCGGCAGACGGAATGGTATTGGAAGAACAAGCGTTGAGGCGTGAAATCGAGGCGTTGGAAAGTGAACTGCAGAAGCTGAAACTAGATCTGCCGAAAGGGATTACGCTAAGGAGTCTGCTACCTACCGAGCCTAGTTTGTTCTCCTCGATCCATGATCTGCGCGCCTTAATACTACGCAGGCAACTGCAGCCGTCCCTGAATGTTCGTGCCGTAGAGTCTCTAGAAAGAACCATAGCAGCTCAACGGCGCAGTCAGGAGTTACGCCGGTCCTTGGGCTCGCTCGCAACTGCCCGCAAGCTCCTGGCGATCTGGCACACCGTACATATCCCGCTGGGGATGGCCCTTTTTGTTGCTGCCTTTGTTCACATCGGCGCGGCACTGTACTATGCCACACTCTTGCGCTAAGTATCGTTTGGGGATAAGGATAGGAGACGCATGAATCGAACGCTTGGCTGTTTGACGACGACTGGGATAATCGCCGCAATCTTGACTGCTGTGCTGGTTACAATTGCCGCGATCACATCCGGTCAGGCGATCTTCAGCCCGGGCGAGCTCAACGCTGAAAGAGGGTCTGCGCCAATCGGTGGTGTCTACGCTCATGCCGACCTGGCGCGTGATTGTGCCGCCTGTCATGCGCCCTTCTGGTCTAAGGAATACATGGGCGACCGCTGCCTGGATTGTCATGTGATCACCCGCGGCGAATTTGCGGATGAAACCGCCTTACATTTTGGATTTGCCGACGCAAGCAACTGCCTGGGTTGCCATACCGATCATCATGGGGACGATGGGCCGCTAACCCACGCGGCGATAGCAGGGTTCCCTCATGAACGGACGGGTTTTTCGCTTAGAGCACATGAGGTAATTTCACAAGGCGGCAGCTTTATGTGTGGAGAGTGCCATACAGTGCCGCTGGGAAGCTTCGATCTGAACGCCTGCCATGCATGCCACGTGTCTTATGATGCCGTGTTTGTCGCTCAGCACATCCGTGACTTTTACCCGACCTGCCTGGGGTGTCATGATGGTCTGGATACCTATGGCGCCTCGTTTAACCACAGCGAGACAACTTTCCCTCTCATTGGTGAACATGTCTTTCTCGATTGTGCAAGCTGTCATGCCGGAGCTCAAGATCTCGCAGCACTGCAGGCCACAGTGAGTGACTGTGCCGGGTGCCATCTCGAAGAGAACATCCATTCAAATATTATCCCGATCGAGTGTGGCGATTGCCACACACCGGCTTCATGGGGCGAGGCGTTATTCGTACATGAGCTCTCCGGTTTTGAGCTGGTCGGCAGCCATCAGGCTGTTGATTGCGAAGCGTGCCACATAGACCGTCAGTGGGTGGGGACCCCACGGCTCTGTGCTCAGTGTCACACCGAAGCCGATGCCCATGGGGGTCAATTCAGTGAGGATTGTGGAGACTGTCATCAGCCGACGGAATGGATCGATCTCACTTTCGATCACTCCCAATCTATTTTCCCGCTCACTGGCGCTCATCTAGAAACCTCCTGCGACGGCTGCCACCAGGGGGGGCAATTTGTCGACACGCCGACCCAGTGTGTGGCTTGCCACCAGGAGGATGACCAGCATAGTGGCCAATTTGGCGATGATTGCAGCGCCTGCCATACGACCAATCGTTGGTCAGAGGTGACCTTCGATCATGCGCTTTCCCGCTTCCCGCTCACCGGTGCTCACCGCAACACTCCCTGTCTCCAATGTCACCAGGGTGGGAGCTATGCAGGGACCCCCACGGCTTGCTTCGCTTGCCACAATGATCCGGTATTCCATGCAGGATTATTCGGGCTCGATTGCGCCCTCTGCCATTCAACCAGCGCCTGGCGGCCGGCCTCGTACAATGGCCCCCATACTTTTCCCATGAAACATGGGGATGCCGGGGGCACATGCGCCACTTGCCACCCCAATGGTTACACGTCCTACACCTGCTACAGCTGCCACGAGCATAATCAAAGCGAGATCAACAAGAAACACCAGGAAGAGGTGGGCGGGGATTTCTCCAACTGCATGCGTTGTCATCCGACAGGTAATAAAGAAGAGGGGGATGATGATTGATCGATCGGTGATCAGGTATCCACCGACTTTTGGAAACCAAGTTCAATTTCTCAGTCTGGCTTTGCTTCTGTTCACTCGTTTGATAGGCCGCCCAATCCTCTGAGCCGTTCACCGTAGATCCCAGGATGTCCCCACCA
>DAOUTT010000167.1 GCA_030668545.1 Anaerolineales bacterium
AATATAATCTGAACCCCCCGTGTTGCTTTTGGCGCATCAAACCCCAGGTGAGGAAATATTGAATTTCGCCATTCGGCAGGTGCAGGAACTCTCTCCGAGGTTAGGGATTCAGGCTCTTGTCAGCTTGATTTACCCATCTGCTCTGCTATGATTTACCCCTTATGCTGAAGGCTCTTACCAAAATCCCTGGCTGGCAGCGAACGCTCATCGTCCTTTTCTTTTCGCAGATGGCAACGGCCGTCGGCTTTTCCAGCATCTTTCCCTTCTTGCCGCTCTACGTGAAGAGCCTCGGTTCTTCGACTGGCATGAGTGTCGAGCTCTTGTCTGGTCTGGTGTTCTCCGCTCAAGCGTTCACCATGATGCTCGCCGCTCCTGTGTGGGGTCGGCTCGCGGATCGATACGGGCGCAAGCTTATGATTATCCGCGCCAGCTTCGGTGGAGGGATCGTTCTTTTGATGATGGCCTTTGTTCAAACTGCAGAACAATTGGTCGCTCTTCGAGCTTTGCAAGGTTTGATCAGTGGGACCGTCGCCGCGAACTCTGCTCTGCTGGCTGCGCAAGTTCCAAGAGAACGCATGGGCTACGCGATGGGCACGCTTCAAGTCGGTCTCGGAGCAGGCGTTGCCTTTGGCCCTCTCATCGGTGGGATCGTCGCTGATACCTTTGGCTACGCTTCTGCTTTCTATGTAACAGCGGCGATGCTCTTTCTGGCTGGTGTGCTGGTTTTCATCGGGGTCCGCGAGGATTTTCATCCGCAGATTTCGGAAGAGGGAAAAGGGCAGGGGATCTTCGCTTTTTGGGGTCAGCTCCTGAAATTTCCCGGCGTGAAACCGACATACAGCCTTCGCTTCCTTATCCAATTGGCTCGCAGCATGCTTATCCCGGTTATGCCGCTTTTTGTGGTGGAACTCATGACCGATGCGGCACGGGTGAACAGCTTCACTGGGCTATTAATTGGCGCCCGAGCAGCCGCTGCCACGGTAAGCGCAATGTTCTTGGGTCGCTTAGCTGATCGTGTTGGGCATCGGAAAGTGGCTGCCGTCAGCGCGATATTAGCTGGGTTATTCTACATCCCCCAGAGTCTGGTCACGGAAGAATGGCAGCTTCTTATCCTGGCAATCTTGGTCGGGGTGGCGCTCGGGGGTGTGATCCCAACCTTGAGTGCAATCTTGGCCCGATATGCAGAAAGCGGTGCAGAAGGAGCTGTATTTGGCTTGGACACCTCAATACGATCCGGTGCGAGATCGGTCGCGCCGCTCTTGGGATCGTGGATAGCGATTTCCTGGGGTCTGAGGGGAACCTTCGTCGTGACCGGGCTTGTTCTCTTAGCCACAGGATTTGCTGCCCGGATCATACTACCGGAGCCAGGTCAACCGCGAAAACCTTCTATCCCCAGACCCCATCCTTCGAATTTGTAACCTCACCGATTTACCTGTGTAAATGGCGCAACTCCTTTGGAGTACGCAGGCTCTACCTGCGACAGGAACCAGATACTACTGGCTCCAGAGAATGTGCACTATCCTGAAAATGATTTCAGAACCAGAGTTACTATTACCATAGCGTTGTTGGTCGTGCTTTCCAGACAAATCCATGGTTGCCTAGGCTTCCATCTATCCTTACCCGGGTTCTACTCAGCCATGCAGAGTCCTTGGATTTGAATATACTTGCCCAAGTGTGTTTCTTACGAAGAGGCATGAGCGTTAGGTCTGGAAGAAGCGCGAAACCATCCCCGCCTGTTCCAACTCCAGAAAGGAGCCCTCAATGACTCCCTCGCGAAACTACCTTTCACTATTCGCTATTCTGGTGTTGAGTCTGGGCGTGTTCGCATGTGTGGTCACCAGTGGAACGACGCCAACGCCGTTTCCACCAAGCCCGACGCAAGCACCATCGCCACTGCCAACCCAAACCGCCACAACTCCTCCACCTACGGCAACCCCACTTCCGCCAATTATCGGCGAGGCGAACATCTTCGATCTCGCCGCAGTTCACACACTCACAGGGCATGACAATAGTGTTAAGGCGCTAGCTTTCTCCCCGGATGGGAAAACTCTGGTAGTCTCAACCGGTGGAAGCAGCAATCGACAGGAACACCGCTTGCGGCTGTGGGATGTAAGTACAGGGGACCTGATCGCCATCAGCGAAGAATTTGACACAATCGCCTGGGATGTGGTCTTTTCTCCCGACGGCGAGATGATCGCTACCTCGTTGAGGGACGGCAGGATTGTGTTCTTGGACACGACAGATCTGAGCAGCATGGGGGGTTTGAGGCACTACGGTGAGGTCAATAGCCTGGCTTTTTCACCCGATGGCGGGCTGCTCGCTGCCGGTGTGGCTGAGGCTGGGAATGGGATGGTTTACATATGGGACACTTCCAAGAAAACCATCATTCGCAGTTTCTGGGCGCATCCGTACAGCGTGCCCAGCATGGCTTTTTCGCCCACCGGGCAATTCCTGGCTACTGGAGCTGTCGATCGATCGGTGAAGGTCTGGCAGGTAAGCAACGGCCGACTGCTTGAGACCCTCGCACAGGATGGTCAGGGGACGAGTGTGATCTTCTCGAAGGACGGTTCCCTGTTAGCATCGGCGATGTGTGCGCTTTCCGATGCAAATTTGAAATGCCTGCGCGGTGAAGTTTGGCTTTGGAATGTGCCGGATTGGGACCTGATAAGGACCTTGAGCGGTCCGGTTGATTGGGTCGAGGCGGTAGCGCTCTCACCCGAAACGGCGCTTGTTGCGGGTGGCAGCAGGGATTTCGGAGTTTATCTATGGCGGCTCAGGGATGCAGTTCTTCTGCGCACATTAATCGGTCATAGCGAGGGGGTAACGGCGATTGCCTTCTCCCCTGATGGTCGCATCTTGGCAACCGGTTCAAACGACGAAAACGTGATCCTGTGGGCCATAGAGCCATGATTTGGAGTACTCAACCTGGATGGGCTGCATTGATCGTGTCTTTCATGTTGAGATAGCCCTGTCCAACAATAAAGTCTGATGAAATCCACTTGCCCCTTCTGTCCATCCATCCTATAGTGTCGCAATTATCCGGTTACTAAATAAACCCTGGAGGTGAACCATGGCTATTTCGTCTTCTCTTACGCGCTCGCTCTTCTTCGCCATCCTCATCATGGTGCCCCTTGCGGGGTGTGGCGGATCTTCCGCGGAGGGTTTAGCACCTGAATCGGACTCGGAGGTGAAGGCGACGGCGCCAAGTGGAGAGGCGGGTACGGCGACGATACGGATCGAACGAACGGGGCGTGTAACCGGTGAGGATTTACACTGGGAAGTGTCTGGAGAATTCCCGATTACGGTTTACTTCGACGAAGGGGATGATTCGCCCATCTTTTTCTCTACAGGTAAAGGCACGGGTGTAATGGCGAGCGTAGATGTTGGCATGGCGGGTATAACAGCGCATACAACGGCTATTTTTGATATTGACTTTGAGGTGCGCGGTGCTTTTAACGCTAGTGATTGCAGCGTGGAAATCTATATTAAAGAAGTGTGGGCGGAGGGCGCAGAAGTGACCATGGAGGTGGAGGGTGAAGTGCTTTCCGGGCAGACAGATGAGTTCATTATATTTACTGAAAACACGTATGAATACAAATCCATGAAGTTCCCTTTCGGTGTTGGGGAGGTAACCAAACAGCGAACGATTGGGAATACAACTTGGGATGCAACCTTCACGATCACCAGTCTCAACGTTCCCGAATTCACCGGCTGTGGTTCATTCGAGTATCAGGACGAGACCTTAGACACGTCGGAAAATGGATCCTGAGGAGAAGGCCAACCTGTTTATTTTCGATAGGCCACGTACACATCCGCTTCGATGATCTCATCATCGATGACGTAGTGGTGGATGAAATAGAGGTTGCCTTTAGCGTCCAGTGTGGGTTCACCCGCGAACTGTGAGAGGATGAGCTCGGGTTCAGACCATCCATCCCCTGTCCAAGAGGAGCGGAAAATGCCGGGGGTGCCGAGGTAGGTTCGAGTAATCCATAACTCACTGCTATCCTGTGTAACGAAGGGCCGGCTGTCGTGTGCGTCACTGTTGACCTGGCGCACGTTCTCGGGTTGAGCCCAATCTCCGTTGACGAGATGGGTAACCCAAATATCATAATTACCGGATCCACCCTCGCGGTCAGAGTGGAAATACAGGGTTTCCCAGTCAGCGGTGAAGTGGAATTCGCCCATCTCGTACTCGACGTTTAGCTGCTCTCCAGCGTTCTCCCAGTTCATCCAGCGGCCGCCACGATTCTCGGCGTGCCAAATATCGATACTCCGGTAGTTCCCCTCGCGCGCAGAGCAAAACCAGATCTCATCGTCCTGAGTGAATTGGCATCCATCCAACGAAACTTTCCCCGGCTCCTGGAGCACAACTCTTTCAGGTTCGATCCAAACCCCATCCATCTTCCTCGTGATGTAGATTCCTGTAACACCATCCAGGAGCTGTTTTTCAGGCGGAACGCGCACATCGGGGACAAAGAAGAAGGTAAAGACGTTTCCATCCGCGGAGATGAAAGGGGAATCCTCGGCGCCGGAGGTGTTGACAGGACCCTCCATGGGGACTGGGGGGTACCATTCGTCGGAGTGCAGGATGGGTGGGTGATGGTCGGTAGATGGCGCCATTTTCGTGACATCGTCAGGGAGCGCATCCAATCTTGTCGGGGGTTGAGTCGGTAAGAGCGGAGGTGCCTGAGCCATCTCAGTTGATTGTGGACCTCCGCAACCTATTAGAAGAAAAGTGACCGAGAACCCTAAGAGACAGGTCAGGATGATGGTTTTCAGTAAACGCATGAACGTTCTCCGATCCGTGAATCCGTGGGAGATGTTGCTAGTCTTCGAATTATTCTGTGTGCATGGTTGCCTGAGTAGGCTGTTTCCTTGTGTCATATAATATATACCCTTCCGCACGGTTTTGTTGCAGGCCATTGTAGATATGTGTCCGACAGGATCAATGGAAACCACCATGGGGGATGGCGAACGTTCTTTTACTTCAAGCTAAGGCTCTTGTGCAACAGAAACATCAGCAGCTGTAAGCACAATTTCCTATAAGACTATTGGCTGGAGTGTGGTGAAATACTAGGCGAGATCGTTTACACGATAATGTTAGGAGTTTCCGCTGCATTTCGGAAGGGGAAAATGCGATGCTTTCTAGCAAATTACATCGGCTCTCACG
Source organism: Anaerolineales bacterium (assembly GCA_030668545.1). Classification (GTDB taxonomy): domain Bacteria; phylum Chloroflexota; class Anaerolineae; order Anaerolineales; family E44-bin32; genus E44-bin32. The sequence goes on from DAOUTT010000167.1 coordinate 5,171, forward strand.
CCTACTAATACTGACGCTGCTCCTATCCCTGCTATTCCTCACAGCAGGTTGTGACCGTTTAGATGATCTTCAACCTCTTGTTCTGGACCTGATTGGCGGAGGGGCGACACCATCCGCGCCGCTCCCTGACTATATTGTTGTCGCAGTTAAAGATGTGCCCGATCAGGCGGTAGATGTGTCACCCGTGCAGCTTCGTGAGGAGGCGGCCGAGATATTGCGCGTTCTCTCGA
>DAOUTT010000321.1 GCA_030668545.1 Anaerolineales bacterium
ACCGATCACGATTTCCTCAAAGATGCCCATACGAAAATGAAGGCCGGAACGTCGAAGATGTATACATTCTGCCTGTAATTGATAGCGCCGTCAAAGACTTAACAAATGCAGGGGCGCATAAGCTGCGCCCCTGCAAAATCACACTCATTTATTTGCCACTATCGCTATTTACCGAGTCGCTCCTTGAAGGCTGCAGTGAGCGCAGGGACAACATCAAACAGATCGCCGACAACACCAAAGCGCGCCAGCTTGAAGATCGGCGCTTCAGGGTCCTTATTGACAGCAACGATCGTTTTAGATGTACGCATCCCTGCAAGGTGTTGAATGGCGCCGGATATCCCATTGGCGATGTACAGATCGGGTGAGACGACTTTCCCGGTTTGCCCTACTTGATTGGCATAAGGGATATAGCCCGCATCAACCGCCGCACGACTCGCCCCCATAGCTGCGTTGAGAACGCCAGCAAGATCACCGACGAGCCCGAATCCCTGTTGAGCACGCCAGATCTCCTGCTCCTTTTCATCCGTAATCTCATCCGGGGGAGTCAGGCTGGGATTGTTCGAAACCCCGCGCCCCCCGGAGACGATGACTGCCGCATCCGTCAGGCTCACCCCCCCCGCCGCTTCTTTATAACCAAGAACCTCCGTGGGAACTTCTCCGAGCTCAAACTCGAGGCTTGTGACCTCCCCGCTGCGGCTTGCATCCGGTTCTGGTTTTGGGAATGCACGGCTTCGCGTTGTTAGAATCTGCGGCTTGCGTTCTTTTATAACCACTTTGGAAAGTAGTTTGCCAGCGTAAATCGGGCGAGTGGCCAGCACCAATCCATCATCGACAGCGATCTCGATCACATCTGGCGCCATGCCCGTCTCGAGGTCCACAGCGACCATTGCCGCGAGCTCACGCGTCCGCCCCGAGGTGGGCAGGAGAAGCACATCCGCCTCAGCAGCTGCTTTTGAGAGCACATCTGCATAGGGTTCCGGCTGAAAATCCGCCAGCGCGGGGCTCTCTGCAACGACTGCGTCGTCTGCGCCATACTCGATCGCCTGCTTGGCGAGCGACTGAACATCCTGCCCAACGATGACCGCCGTGACTCCCGAACCGAGGGATTCAGCGATCTTTCGGGCTGCTCCAATCGCTTCCCAGGAAGCAGGTAAAGCCTCACCCTTGAAGTGATCTACGTAAACGAGAACTTTATTAGTCATCAGACCACCTTCTCTTCTATTAGGCGATCAACTAACTTCGCAGCGATCTCCTCAGGGGTTTCCCCCTCTACGAACTCACATTCAGTATCGACTTTCGGTATAGCGTAAACATCAGGCCAGGTCAGCGCCGACTCCAAGTCTCCTTCGAGACCCAACTCTGCAGCTGACCAGATCGGAATCTCCGCTTTTGATGCTTTCCGAATCCCCATGAAGGATGGATAGCGGGGTTCGTTGATCTCCTTTACGACGGAGATTACGGCGGGGAACGAAGCCGCGACCTGCTGCCGGCTTTCATCCAACATCCGCTCGACTTCTAATCGTTTGCTTTCAGGATCCAGAGAATTAATAACCGCAACGAGCGATAACGCTGGCCAGCCCAATCGACGTGCGACCTGCGAACCTGTTATGCCCGTATCGGTATCTACCGAGGATCTGCCAAAGAAGACGAGGTCCACCTCGCCGACTTTCTCAATTGCCGCCGCAAGTACTTTGGAGACCTGCAGCGAATCGAGGCCGGCAAATGAAGGATCGCTCACGAGGATCGCGTTCTCACATCCCATCGCCAGCGATTGTTTTAGAGCTTCCTTGGCATCTTCAGGGCCAAGGCTGATCGCCGTAACTTCACCACCATGCGCTTCCTTCAAGCGCAGAGCCTCTTCGACGGCAAATTCATCCCAGGGATTCAACACCAAGGGTGCATCCCCCCAGGAGATTTTCCCGTCTTCAACGGTGACCGTTGCGGCTGTATCGGGAGTTTGTTTTACACAGACAACGATATTCAAGGTTTCCTCCTTATCTTTTAGGTGCTCTTCCACAACCTCACACTCTTACAAGCAGCATGGAGATTGCCTATGACTGCCACGCTTGCAAGTCATACGCCGGAAGCTCACATCGAACTGCTTTATCTTTGCGATACCCCAACGCATAATCCGCCTGGATTAAAGACTGGATTTCATTGCTCCCCTCATAAATCATAGCACCGCGCGCATTGCGCATGAACCGCTCAACATCGTACTCATCGCTGAAGCCATAGGCCCCATGAATCTGAATGGCTTCTGAAGCGGCATGAAAGGATCTATCCGTTGCGAATTGTTTCGCCATAGAGGTCTCAAAGGTATTGCGCTTACCTTCGTTCTTCATCCAACCGGCTTTCAGATAGAGCAAACGGGCGATTTCATAATCGCGCGCCATGCGTGCGATTTTCTCCTGGATGAGTTGATGGTGAGCGATCGGTTTTCCAAAGGCTTCTCGCTCTTTTGCATACGCCACGCTGGCTTCAAGTGAGGCGCGAATTAATCCTGTCGCGCCTGCGGCGACCGTGTACCGACCATGGTCGAAAGCGGTCATCGTGACCTTGAATCCTTCGCCCTCGTCCCCAATTCGATTCTCAAGCGGCACACGCACATCTTGGAATGAAATCCATCCTGTAGACCCGGCACGCACGCCTAGTTTCCCGTGGATGTCCCCGCGTGAAACCCCAGGTCGATCCAGCTCAACAATAAATGCAGTAAGCCCCTCGCTGGGTTTCGCCACCTCGGATTTGGTCCGAACCGTTACGACTGCAAAATCCGCTTTGGTTGCGAGCGAGATCCACATTTTCTCACCGTTCAAGATGTACTCATCTCCATCCCGCTTGCCCGTCATCAGTATATTCGCAAAATCCGAACCAGCGCCAGGCTCTGAGAACGCCCCACAGCCAATTTTCTCCCCACGCGAGAGAGGGACGAGGTACTTATTTTTTTGTTCTTCAGTTCCCCACTGGAAGAGAG